>VFMC01000481.1 GCA_006515795.1 Acidimicrobiaceae bacterium
GGCTCCACCACCTCGGCACGGAAGGCATCGGCCATGTCGATCACCACATGCGGGATGCCGAGGTGCGCGCACACGCGACGCGCGAGCGCGACCTCCTCCTCGCCGCAGCACGGGCGTCCGGCGATCTCGGCCAGGCCCAGGCGCATGGTCACGCCGAACACATCGCGTCCCTGTTCGACGAGCAGCGCGGCCGCCACCGAGGAGTCGACGCCACCCGAGAGCGCCACCGCTACCTCAGGCATGGTGCGACCGTTCCCGGGGAGCGGGGCAGCGAGGTCCGGCCTCTAGTGCTCGTGCTCGTCATCCTCGTCCCCGTGCGGGTCGAAGTTCGGGTCACTGCTCTTGATGGGGCCGGCGATGGGCTCGCGGCCGTGCTTCACGAGATAGTCGTCCACTGCCACCTTGAGGCCGTCGGTCGCGAGCACGCTACAGTGCATCTTCGCGGGCGGCAGGCCACCGAGCTCCTCGGCCACCTGGTTCTTGGTGATGGCGGCGGCGTCGGCGAGCGTCATGCCCTTGGCCATGTCCGTGACGATCGACGACGTGGCGATGGCCGCGCCGCAGCCCAGCGTCTGGAACTTGATGTCCTCGATGCGGTCGTCATCCACCTTGATGGTGATCTTCATGACGTCGCCGCAGATCGGGTTGCCGACCTCGCCCACGCCATCGGCGTTGGGGATGACGCCCACGTTGTGCGGGTTGCCGAAGTGCTCCATGACCTTCTCGCTGTAGATCATCTGCTAACTCCTATTCCTTGACGCCGAGCAGCTCGGCGACCGTCTTCTCGTAGAGCGGGTTCATCGAGCGCAGCCGCTCGACCACCGGTACCAGCTTCTCGACCAGGTAGTCCACGTCCTCCTCGGTGGTGAAGCGACCCATGCTCACGCGCAGCGAGCCGTGCGCGAACTCCACGGGGCAGCCGATAGCGAGCAGCACGTGGCTCGGCTTGAGGGAGCCCGAGCTGCACGCCGAGCCGGTCGAGACCGCGATACCGGCCGCGTCGAGGTGGAGCAGCATGGCCTCGCCCTCCACTCCCGGGATCACGAAGTTCGCGATGTGGGGGAGGCGCGTGGCGGCGCTTGCGGCGTTGAGCTGCGAGTACTGGATGGCGTCGAGAAGCCGCTCGGCCAGGCGGTCGCGGAGTGCCGTGAGACGCGGGATCTCCGTGGCCCGCTCGGCGTCCATGATCTCGAGCGCGGTTGCGAAGCCCACGTTGCCGGAGAGGTCCTGCGTGCCGCTGCGGCGCTTGTTCTCCTGGCCGCCACCCAGCAGGTACGGGGCGAGGCGTGTGCCGTGCTTCAGGTACAGGGCGCCTGTGCCCTTCGCGCCGTAGATCTTGTGGCCCGAGAACGAGGCGGCGTCCACGCCGAGCTCGGCCACGTTGAAGTCGATCTTGCCGAGCGTCTGCGCCGCGTCGGTGTGGAAGAGCGCGCCGCGAGCGTGCGCCAGAGCAGCCAGTTCGGCGAGCGGCTGTACGGTTCCGATCTCGTTGTTGCCATGCATCACCGAGACGAGGATGGTGTCGTCGCGCAG
>VFMC01000482.1:0-1533 GCA_006515795.1 Acidimicrobiaceae bacterium
GCCAGGTCATCGCCAGCCCGTGTGCGCCCTGTGGTGGCGATGGTCGAGTGGTCACCGAGCGCACCTACCAGGTCGACATCCCTGCCGGCGTCGACACCGGATCCACGCTGCGTCTCACCGGTCGCGGCGCAGTCGGTCCCCGTCGCGGTTCGGCCGGCGATCTGTACGTGCACATCCGCGTGGCCAACCACGAGCGGTTCTCGCGCGACGGCGACGATCTGGTCTACGAGCTGGCGGTTTCGATCGCCCAGGCTTCGCTCGGGGCGAAGTTCACCCTCGACACCCTCGACGGCGACGAAGACATCATCGTCCCACCAGGCACCCAACCTGGTCGTGAGTTCGTGCTGCGGCAGCGCGGCGTCACCCGGCTGCAGGGTCGCGGGCGCGGCAACCTGCGCGTTCGCGTTCGCGTCGACGTGCCCACCAAGCTCACCGACACCGAAGCCGAGTTGTTGCAGCGGTTCGCCGACGGGCGCGGCGAACACGTCGGTACCACGGAGCACGGGTTGTTCTCGCGGATCAAGTCCGCCTTCACGTGAACCCGGTCTTGCGACGGTCGTCTGCGCACGTGTTCGTGTCGTCGTTGGCGAGCCCGTCGTTGAGCTACGACGACGAGCACCACCTCGATCGTGTGCTGCGCGTCGAGCCGACCGACACGATCTCGGTGAGCGATGGTGCGCGGAGCTGGGCCGCGGCCACGTGGAGCCGCTCGCGGGGGATCACCCTCACCGGCGAGGTGCACACCGAAGCCCCACGCCAGGAGTTGACGGTGGTGTGTGCGATCCCGAAGGGAGACAGGTCCGAGCTGGTTGCGCAGAAGCTCACCGAGGTGGGCATCGACCGGATCCTCTTCTTCGAGACCATGAACTCCGTGGTGCACTGGGACGCGGAGCGGCGCAAGAGGCAGTCGGAGCGCCTCGGCCGCATCGCTCGCGAGTCGGCGATGCAGAGCCGCCGCCTGACGTTGCCCGAGATCGGCTTCTGCACCTTCGAGCAGGCGATCGGCCTGCCCGGGGTGGCTATCGCCGAGCCCGGCGCCGCAGGTACGATCGATAGCTCGATCAACACGGTCCTGGTCGGTCCAGAGGGTGGCTTCGACGTCGAGGAGCTCGGCTACGCCGTTGCTTCGGTGAGGTTGTCGGGCAACGTGCTGCGGGTGGAGACGGCGGCGATCGTGGCCGGTGTTGCGCTCGTCACCGCGCACCGGTGACACGTCGAGGTGACAGCGTTTAGCGTCAATTCAAACACTCCCCGTTGTTTTTCCACGCAGAGTGTGGCACGATGCACGGTACGGCAGTGACTTGACGGGGGTCGCAGCACACGGGTGAGGAGAGCGGGTATGCGAGATTTCGACGATGATGACGTGCATTCATCGCCATACAGCCGAAAGGTCGGTGAACGCCTGCGGGTGATCCGCCGGCAGAAGCGGCTCTCGCTGCAGGAGGTCGAGGCCACCTCCAGCGACGAGTTCAAAGCGTCGGTGCTGGGTGCGTACGAACGTGGCGAACGGGCGATCTCGGTGCCACGACTCGA
>VFMC01000482.1:1563-2410 GCA_006515795.1 Acidimicrobiaceae bacterium
GTTCTACAGCGTGCCGGTCGATCAGCTGCTACCCCGCGAGGACATCTCGATCCCCAACGAGAACGATCCGGCGGCAGCTCGCAAGATCGCCATCGATCTCGTCAAGCTCGGCCAGCTCAGCGGTCACCCGTTCGAGATGCTTGTTCGGTTCTTGAAGATGATCCAGGTGCAGCGCCAGGACTTCAACGGCAAGGTCATCACGGTTCGTGGCGACGACACCCGGGCCATCGCGGCGATGCTCGACGTGCCGGTCGATCAGGCCGGCGAACGCCTCGACGCGCTCGACCTGCTGTTCCACGCCTGAACTCGGCGGCGCGTAGCGTTGGCGAGCGGTGACTGAACCGTTCGGCGTCTACGTCCACATCCCTTTCTGCGCGCAGCGCTGCGACTACTGCGCCTTCGCGACCTGGACCGATCGTCATCATCTGCAGCACCGGTACCTCCAGGCGCTCGCGCTCGACATCGTCGCCACCGTGACCCAACCGGCCACCACGGTGTTCGTCGGCGGTGGCACGCCGACGATGGTCGATCCCCATGAGTTGGCCGCGGTGATCGCTGTGATCCCGCGTCACCCCGACGCCGAGGTGACGGTGGAGTGCAATCCCGACGACGTCACCGACGACCTCCTGGCCGCGTATCGCTCGGCAGGAGTGAACCGGGTGAGCATCGGGGTGCAGTCGATGGTGCCGGCAGTGCTCGCCGCGCTCGGTCGATGGCATGCACCCGACAACGTCGTGAGCGCCGTCGAGGCCGTTCGGCGCAGCGGGTTGCCCACGTGGAACCTCGACCTGATCTATGGCGCAGCAGGGGAGAGCCTCGCCGACTGGGAGCACACGGTTCGCGCCGC
>VFMC01000483.1 GCA_006515795.1 Acidimicrobiaceae bacterium
CGTTGCCGACCTGCACCCGCCATGGGAACGGGACGTCGTCGGGTTCGCCGATGACCTCGGGGGCGACGAGGGCGCGACCCGACGCGTGATGGAAGCGGGCGCTCGATATCACCAGCACGCGTCGTCGAAGCTTGTCGTTCAGGTCGGCCAGGTGGATGTCGCCGGCGTTGATCACTCGATGCAGTCGAACGCCGCGTCGACGTCGGCGTCGCGAGCGGCCAAACGCTCCCGCTCGTGGTCGGGCAGCGAGCGCCGCCAAGCGGCAGCCGCGTCGGCCTGGGCCCAGAATCGGTCGGCTTCGAGCACGTCGAGCGCCTCGACGATCGTGTCTTCGTACGTGGCGCCGCCCAGGGCTCGAATGCGATCGCGCGTCTCGACGGTCAGCTTGATCGTAGTCGCCTTCATATACCGAGAGTATACCGGCACGGCAATCGGCATCGGGGATCGCGGGAATAGACCGGTGACCTCAGTGGGTTCCGGGCCCATGACCATTCGGCGACGAAGCATCGCGCGGCTGACGGCCGCGGTGATCGCCACGGCAGTCCTCGCAACGGCCTGCGGCGGCCCGCCGTCGGCCTCGGTCGATCCCGGTGAGCGCCCGTCGCTCCCGGTCACGAATGCCGCCTCGCTCGAGGTGCTTCCAGAGGTGACCGTGTGGGACCTCGGCGCGAAGGAATGGGTGCAGTTCGCCAACTTCCTGCCCGCCGACAAACCGTTGCTGGTCTGGTTCTGGGCGCCGCATTGACCATTTTGCCGGGCCGAAGCGCCCGACGTCGAGCAGTTCGCTCGGCAGAACGCAGGTGCTCTCCGGGTCGTCGGCCTGGGAACGCAGGACACGCTCGGTGAAGCGGAGGAGTTCGTCGCCAAGTACGGCACGACCTCGTTCACGATGCTGTGGGACGACTCGTTCGAATCGTGGAACGCGTTCAACGTCACCGGGCAGCCGGCGGCGATCCTGTTTGCCGCCGACGGACGGGCACTCCAGGGTTGGAGTGGGCCGTTCCCCGAGGCAGAGGTGCTGGCGCTGGCCGCGGCCTCGTGACATCGTTGGGAATGCGTTCGGCTGCGGCCATGGTTCCACTCTCATGACCACGAGTTCCGTTCTTCCCGCGGACATCACCGTGCTGCACGTCGCGGACTGCCCGAGCGTGACTCCGCTTCTCGAACGACTCGAAGCCGCCGCCACCCTCGCCGGGCTCCTGATCACGACTACTCTGCGCTTGGTGGAGTCCGACGAGGATGCTGTCGCACTCGACTTCCCGGGGTCGCCCACGATGCTCATCGACGGCGCCGATCCGTTCCCCTCGGGCGGCGGGCCGTCGTACGGCTGCAGGCTGTACGAGTTCGAAGGCCGGATCGATGGCGCCCCTTCCACATCGCAACTCACAGCTGCGCTGCTGGCGGCCGCAGCAGGTCGAGCGCGCAACCCTGACTAGGGCGATCGGATCTGCTCGACGACATCGGGGGCGTAGTTGCCGCTGTCGAAGTCGGCGGGATCCGGGTTTGGGGGACTGTGTCACACGGGTGGTGGATTCGAACATGTCCGTGTCGGACGCGGGTTGCTCGACGCCCGGGAGATGTCGGTGCTCGGTCGGCTCGACGAGTTGACTGTGCAGTCGCCGTCGATCTTCCCCGACGATGAGGTTGCCAAGGCGGCGAAGTCGTCACTGTTGAAAGCGTCCAAGGTCCGTTCCCGCAAGCAGGCCTGTGACGATGTGCCCGAACTCGGTGTCGCGTTGGCCAATGGTGACACCACTGGTGAGCGTGTCGACACCTTCGTAAAGGCGGCGACCGGGTTGACATCGGACGAACTCGGCCGGGTTGGCGAACATGGTGGCCTGATCGCGGCCGCGGCCGCGAACTCTTCGGATCGGCAGTATCGGGAAACGATCGAGCGGATCGTCGGTCGGGCCCGTGTTGATGACGGGCTCGACCGGTTGGCTCAGCAACGTAAAGCGGCACGGTTGCGGTGCTGGGTTGGTGCCGATGGGATGTGGAACCTGGCCGGCAAACTCGACCCGGTCCGTGGTAGCGAACTCGAAGGGCGGCTGCGGGCCACGATCGAAGCCCTGTTTCATGGCCACACCCCTGATGATGCTCCGACCGACGCGTTGGAGAGGAAAGATCATTTGGCCGCGTTGGCCCTGATCGCGATCGTCGAGGGCACGGCCCCGGCTACGGCTGGCCCCGATGTGACGGTGCTGATCGACGAGACAAGCCTCCTCGACGGGTGTCGTCACGACCACAGCATCATCGATGCCGGACTGGGCCGGTTCGGGCTCCCCATCGAAACGGTGCGCCGCTGGGCCTGCTTGGGCACCATCACCCCGGTCGTGGTCGCCGCCGACGGG
>VFMC01000083.1 GCA_006515795.1 Acidimicrobiaceae bacterium
TGAAATTCTTGGCATGCGCTTCGATTGCTCGGCCGATGTCGCTGAGCGGCCGGCCGGGAACCACGGCCTCGATGCCATGCCACATGCACTCCTCGCTCACCTGCACGAGTTGTCGGCTGGCTTCGTCGACATCGCCGACGAGGAAGGTGGCGTTCGTGTCGCCGTGCACGCCGCCGATGTAGCAGGTGACGTCGAGGTTGACGATGTCGCCGGATTCGAGCATCCGTGAGTCGGGGATGCCGTGGCAGATCACCTCGTTGGCGCTCGTGCAGACGCTCTTGGGGAAGCCGTTGTAGTTGAGCGGGCTCGGGTAGGAGTTGCGATCGATGCAGAGCTGGTGCACGTAACGGTCGATGGCATCGGTGGTGATGCCGGGCTTCACCATCTCGCCGGCGAGGCGCAGCACCTCGGCGGCGACGGCACCGGCATGACGCATGCGCTCGATGGTTTCAGGCGACTTCACCCGGTCTTCGTCCCATCGGCGCACGACCCCGTCGTCGGCATACGGCGGCCTGGCGATGTGGCCGGGAACGGCGAGCCTGGGGCTGACGACGCCCTGCAGCACGCGGCCCTCGAGCGGCTTGTGGCAACGCTTGTACTTGCGGCCGCTGCCACACCAGCAGACGTCGTTCGCCTGGGGAAGAACAGCAGGGGGTCTGGCGGTCTGCAGCACCGGCCCAGGCTACCGGTGCACGGACCACGCGACTGTCCGCGCGGCCCGCCCCGCACGGGCAGGCGCTGTCACTCGGCGAACAGGCGGCCGGTCGGTGTGGCCAGGAACTTGTCGAGGGGGATCTGCTCCTGCTTCAACAAGCCCCGTCGCGGCAGCGACCCGTCGCGGACCATCTCGATGACCGCGGCGACCGAGCCGGCCGTGGTCCAGGCGATGGCCGTGTTGCGGGCACCGGCCACCATCTTGGGCACGTAGGAGCGCACGAACTCGAGCCGGCGGAGATGCCCGTCGATGTACCCCTCCGACGAGACGTGCACGTACACGACGTCGTCGCTGACCGGCGGCTTGGCGTTGGTGAGGATCTCGCCGGCCAGCGCCCTGCGCTCGCGCATCAGCAGTTCGTGGAAGAAGAAGTTCATCAGGTCCATGTGGCCGGGGTACCGGATGGTCTTGTAGTCGATGTTGGCGACGCGGCCGTGGTAGGTCTCGCACATCGTGCCGAGCCCACCCGAAGTGGTGAAGGCCTCGAGTTGGGTTCCGTCGACGTACAGGATCTCGCGCCACTCCATCGCCGACACCCATTTGCGCACGCCTTCTTCGAGCACCTCGCAATCGTTGAGGTACTCGTTCACCACCCCTTCCGGTGACCAGTTGAACGCGTAGCCGAGCAGGCCGGTGGGGTGTTGCGGGAGGGCGCCGACGCGCATGCGGATGGAGCGGCAGGTGTCGAACGTCTCGGCCTGCGAGGCGGCGACGACGCTGACGAAACCGGGGGCCAGGCCGCATTGCGGCGCCATCAGACCGGCCGCGGTCTCGCTCAGCTCGACGATCGCCTGCGTGGTGGACACGTCCTCGGTGAGATCGAAGTAGTGGATGCCCAGTGCGTGAGCCGTCTCGGCGATCGGCCGGTTGAGGTGGTACGGCAGGCACGACAGAACCGCTTCGCAACCGGCGAGCTCGTCGCGGAGTGCGGCGAGGTCGCTGAGGTCGACGCTGCGGACCGGGAACGAGGTGGGGTGCTTCGCGCCACGTTGATCGATCGCGGTGACCTCGAAGTCGGCCTCGTGCAGGAACGTGGCGGCCAACAGGCCGACCTTGCCGAGGCCGAGTACTGCCACGTTTCCGAACGACATGGGTCCCCCGCTAGTTCCGACGGCGCCACCGGGTGGCGGCGTTCAGCCCGGCAGCGTACTGCGCTTCGGAACGAACGTTCCACGATTGCCTCGACGCGGAGGGATCAGACGGCGATGGTGTCGATGCCGCGGCGCTCGGCGCTGTCGGCCTCTTGCTGGAGGAACCACCGATACGTGCTGGCGATGCCCTCGTCGAGCGCGATCGTGGGTTCCCACCCGGAGGCCCGCAGCCGCGACACATCGAGCACCTTGCGCGGCGTTCCGTCGGGCTTGGTCGTGTCGAAGTGCAGGTCGGCCCCGGGGTACACGAGGTCGCGGACCTTCTCGGCGAGCTCGCGGATCGAAAGGTCGACACCCGTGCCGACGTTGATGTGCGAGTGCTCGCTGTAGTGCTGCATCAGGTGGAGGCACGCGTCGGCGAGGTCGTCGACGTGAAGGAACTCGCGCATCGGTGAGCCCGTGCCCCAGATCTCGACGCTGTTGGCGCCGGCCTCGCGGGCGTCGTGGAACTTGCGGATCAACGCCGGCAGCACGTGGCTCGACGTGAGGTCGAAGTTGTCGTTGGGCCCGTACAGGTTGGTGGGCATGGCCGAGATGAAGTCGCGCCCGTACTGCTGGCGGTACGCCTGGCACAGCTTGATTCCGGCGATCTTGGCGATCGCGTACCACTCGTTGGTCGGCTCGAGCGGGCCGGTGAGCAGTTCGTCCTCGGTGATCGGCTGGGTGGCCTGGCGCGGGTAGATGCAAGACGAGCCGAGGTACAGCAACTTGGTGACGTCGTACTGATGGGCGGCATGCACGACCGTGCCGTGGATCATCAGGTTGTCGTAGATGAACTCGGCGGGGCGGGTGCTGTTGGCCATTATGCCGCCGACGGTGCCGGCCACGAGGAACACGTACTCGGGCCTGTTCGACTTGAACCAGTGCGACACCTCGGCCTGATCGCGCAGATCGAGCTGCCGGCGGGTGGCAGTGAGGACGTTGGTGAAGCCCTCGCGCTCGAGACGGCGCATGATCGCCGATCCGACGAGTCCGGCATGACCGGCGACGTAGATGCGAGACGCTGGCGTCATCATCGCTCCAGCCTACGCATGGGATATCGACCCCGGCCCGCGCCCGGATCGGGACTACACCTCATTGGTGCTCGACCCACCTTCTCGGTGTACGCTGTCGTCATGGCTCGCACCAACATCGATCTCGACGACGAACGGGTTCGCCTGATCATGCGCCGGTACGGCGTGTTCACCAAGACCGAGGCAGTCGATCTCGCCCTGCGTCACCTGGCCGGCCAACCGCTCACGATCGCCGAGGCCCTGGCCATGCGCGGCGCCGAGGCGATCATCGAGATCCCCGACGACCCCTTGCCCGCCGACCGGTGATCCTCCGCCCTCATCGCCGGCGGAGGCCTCGACGTCGCGTGCACCGAGCCCGTCCTGATGGAGGTGATCGCCGGCGCCCGAGATGCCCGACGTGAACGTGACCTCAGCCGATTGCTCACGTCGTTCACCTGGCTGCCATTCGACGCCGTCACCGATTTCGACGGTGCCGCCAGGATCTATCGCAGCTGCCGCGCCGCCGGAATCACGCCGCGTGGGCTGATCGACTGCATGATCGTGAACGTCGCTCTCCGTACGGGCGCGCTACTGCTCACCGCCGACCGTGACTTCGAACAGATCGCCGCCGTCGTGCCATTGCAGCTCGACCACGGGTGAGCGCCGGCGCACCAAGCGCTGATCTGCGCCGGACGTCAGTTGTCCTCGCCGGGGGTGGAGCCGGCCGGCGGATCGGCGGTGAAGATGCGGGCGTCGAGATCCCACATCATCCGCAGCGCGTGGTCGACGTTGGCGTGGCGGGCGGCGTTCCATCCGGTTCGGTACGGCAGCCACGGCACGGTCACGGCAGACGCAGCGAGACGTGAGTACGTCTGCAGCGGCGACGGGTCGAAGCTTGCTCCCGCCTCGGCGTTGTCGAGCGTGGTGCCCAGCCCGGCAAGGAACGTTCGGTAGCGGGTGAAGCGGTGCCGGTCCCACTGGTGAGCGAGCGTTTCGCCAGGTTCGCGCCGGCGGCTGCTCCCTTGGCAGCGATCCGGCCGATGGTGGCGGCGTCCATGTCGAGGTTCATCCCTCCTTCACCGGTGCCGAGTCGTACCGTGCAGATGCGATCACGCTGACCGGGAGCGCGACTGAGCGAGTTGTCCGCCCAGTTCTGCATCGTGTCGAACACGGCGGACATGAACTGCACGGTCGAGTCGATGCTGCCGCTCGCCGGCTGCACACCCTGCCGCGCGGTGATCGGCCGCCACACGTTGTCGAACGGCCCGGCGCCCTCGACCGCGCCACCTCCGAGGTTGATCGCGTAGGTGGGCCGGGTGGGGAGCGGGCGGTCGAAGAGATGAACGGGGAGGTTGGACGTGATGCCGCCGTCGGAGAACCAGCTCTTCACGTAGCTCATCGACCAGCGGTCACCGCTCTCCTCCGGCGTCCATGCGTAGAGCGGCACGGCCGACAGCAGAAGCGGGAACGAGAGGCTGATCCGCGCCCCCAGCAGTATCGGCAGCAGGTCGGGGCTCGGCAGCGGATGGAGGCCCGCGCCGGCGAGTGCGGCGACGCGCACCGGGTCGGTCGGCGCGACGCCGTGGGCGACGAGGTGCTCGACCACATCGGGTGGGAAGAGGCGGGCCAGCTCCGAGCGCTTGAACGCCCAACCACGGGTCTGCAGCGGGAAGCGTTCGCTGGTGCCGTGGGTGAGATCGGTGGTGATGGTCGTCAACTCGATGCCGGCGGCGCGCAGTTCGCCGTAGGTGACGATCGCTGATCGCTGCTCGGGGCTGAGCCCGGGGTCGTTGCGGCCGGCGAGTGCTTGGAGCTTGGTGTGCAGCCAGTCGGTGAGTGCCGGCACCGCGCTGCCGTCGGCGCGGCCACTTCCGTTGCAGATGCCGTGGAAGTTCTCGGCGATTCGCGCCGGCGCGTTGCGCGCCAGCGAGGTGACCCCGGCGTACACGCGCCCGGCGCGCAGGGCGATCCACCACACCGCGGCAACGAGGAGGATCAGCGGGATCGACCCGATCAGGCTTCCCGGCCCGGCGACCATCGCAGCAGCGCCGCCGAGCATGACCGCGATGGCGAGCGCACACGCCCCACCGATCACGATCTGCCGGTCGGCCGCGCCGTGCTGTTCGAGCTTGGCGACTGCACCGCGCAGCTTCTGGCTCCCTTTCGCGGTGCGGAGGTGCCACACGATGTCGAACACGTCGGCCGTCTCGGGCTGCGGCTGGAAGAGACGCCGCAACAACGTGCGGCCGCTCGCGTCGGTGACGGCGAGCTCGGCAGGCAGCTCGGAGAGGAGCGCGAACCCACCGGTGGCCGACCGGCGACCGAGCTCGGCCGCTGCCGCGCTCGCGGCACCGATCGCGCCGGCCGAGGCACCACCGACGGATCGCAGCCGATGATCGCGGGCGATCTCGACGATGGCCGGTGGGTACACCACGCCGCTGGTGATCCCGCCCTTCAGGATCAGGTCGCACGAGAAGGGCGGCGATGCTGCCGGGTCGGATGCTGGATCGCTCATGTCGGCCTCCAGGGCTCGGCGACTCGTCGGGTCACGATCTCGCAGAGAGGTCATCACCATACTCTCCGTGCAGCTCGCGGTCGCCGAAGATCCGAGCCGATCTCGGCAGCCGGCCCGCCCTGTCGCTCGACGATCTGCTCGAGGCTCGCGGATCGTCGTCGACGCGAGCGCTGTGCTGTCGCTGCTCGTCGACCCCGGCGAACGAGGAGAGTCGGCGCGGGCGCAGTTCGTCGGCCACGATCTGGCGTATCCCTCGAACATGCCGTTCGAGGTGGCCAACGCGCTGCGACGCCTCGAGCATCGCCAACTGCTCGAACGATCGGAAGCTCGGCGGGCGCTTCGGCACCTCGACTCGCTGCACGGCCAGGAATACCCGTTCGCCGATGTGAGCGCTCGGGTGTGGGAGTTGAGGGCCAACCTCACCGCATACGACGCCGCCTACGTGGCGCTCGCCGAGTTGATCGCGCGACCGCCGCTCACGTTCGACGAGCGACTCCGCGCCGCGCCCGGTGTCCGCTGCCAGTTCATCGACTCCTGAACAAGGCAGCCGGGCGCGGCGCCGCGACGCGCGGGCGTGGGAACTACTCTGCTGCCCGTGCCGAACACCCCCCTTGTTCGCGTGCTCCTGGTGGGCGCCAACGGTCACGCCCGCGTGTGTCTCGAGGCGTTGCTCGACGATCCCCGCCATGTCGTGGTCGGGGCCATCAGCAGCGACGGCACCGGCATCGAAGGTCTCGGTGTGCCGATGTTGGGCCACGACCGCAACCTGGCCGCACTAGCCCGTGACCACGCGATCGATCGCGTCTTCGTCGCGATCGGCGACAACGCGGCGCGCTCGGACGTCACACGTCGCGTCGAGGGGGAAGGCTTCACGTTGGGAACGGCCATCAGCCGGTTCGCGATGGTGTCGCACACGGCGACCACTCACGACGGGTCAGCGCTGCTGCCCGGCGCTGTGGTCAACGCGGCGACGGTGATCGGCGGCGGCGCCATCGTCAACACCAACGCCAGTGTCGATCACGACTGTGCGATCGGCGAGTTCGTCCACATCGCGCCTGGCGCCTCCATCGCCGGAGGGGTCACCGTGGGGGCCGGCGCGCTGATCGGGATCGGCGCGCGCGTGCTGCCCAACCTCACGATCGGCGCCGGGGCCGTCGTGGGCGCCGGCGCCGTCGTGGTGAGCGACGTTGCGGCCGGGTCGACGGTCTGGGGTGCTCCGGCCAAGGTGCGAGAAGCATCGTGAGCCGTCTGCCCGACGCCGTCCGCAGGATGTTCGACGTGATCGTCGCGGCGGCGGGGATCGTGCTGGTGTCGCCGGTCATGGCGGCCGCCGCGCTGCTCATCCGGCTGCGCCTCGGCAGTGGAGTGCTCTTCCGACAAGACCGCGTCGGGCTCGGCGGTCGGCCGTTCACGCTGTTGAAGTTCCGCACGATGCACCACGCCGAAGCCGACCGGGATGGCCCGGAGCACGACGCAGACCGGCTGACCGCGTTTGGCAGGTGCCTGCGGGCGACGAGCGTCGATGAGTTGCCGTCGCTGTGGAACCTGTTGCGTGGCGACGTAACGCTCGTCGGCCCGCGACCGCTGCCGGTGCACTACTGGGATCGATATCGCGGCCAGGAGTACCGTCGCTTCGAGGTGAAGCCGGGCATCACCGGTCTCGCTCAGGTGAGTGGACGGAACCTGGTGGATTGGCCGGATCGGCTGGCGCTCGATGTGCAGTACGTCCGTGAACGATCCCTGGTGGGCGACGTGCGGATCCTGTTGCGCACGGTGCCGATGGTGCTTACCGGCGCCGGGGTATCGCACGGCAGTGCGGTCACGATGCACGCGCTGCCCGTGGATCGCCCTGGTGCGTGATCAGCGTTGCAGCCGTCGGTACACGGCGAGGGTGCGTTCGATGACGAGCGCCTGATCGAATTGCCCCCGGGCACGAGCCCGCGCCGCCTCCGACATGGTGGGCCACTCGGCTCGACGGGCCACCAGATCGCGGACCGCGGCCGCGAGACCGGCCGGGTCGCGCGCCGGCACGAGCACGCCGGTGACTCCGTCGTCTACCACTTGACGGTTGCCGCGGATGTCGGTGGCGACGGCGGGGAGACCCATCGCGGCAGCCTCCATCGCGCTGCGCGGAAAGCCCTCGCGCCAACTGGCGGTGAGGAACAGGTCCATCGCCGCGTAGCACTCGGGCATGTCGGTGCGTTCTCCGGCGAACACCACTCCGTCGGCACGTGCATCCACCATCTGGGCACCGTCGACCGCGTCGGCTTTGCCGGGATCGGCGGGGCCGACGATCACGAACCGAACAGGAAGCCGCTCGTCGTGCAAGGCATGCGCGGCTTCGAGGATCTCGACGATCCCCTTCTCGCGAACCAGCCGACCGACGACGCCGACCACGATCTCATCGCTGCCGACGCCCCAGTCGTCGCGCACCGCGGCGCGCGTGGCGTTCGGCACCGAGTGCGGGTCGAAGCGAGCGAGATCGATCCCGTTGCCGAGCAGACGCACCTTGTGCGCCGGGATGCGGAGGCGGCGGACGAGAGTGTCGACGTCTTCCGGGTTCTGGACGAGCTCGGCGTCGCCGAACATCGCCGCGACGCGCTCGGCCGCGTAGACAGGGAGACGCCGCTGCCAGCGATCGGTCGGTTGGGCGTACAGGCCGTGCTGGGTGTTCACCACCAGCGGCACGCGGGTGAGCCACCCGGCGATCCGGCCGATGATGCCGGGCTTCGGGTTGTGGGTGTGGAGGATGTCGGGCCGAACCTGGCGAAGGAGCCGCACCAATTGGACGAAGGCGCGAACGTCCTGCAACGGATTGGTTGACCGGGTGAAGGCAGGCACGGGCACGTGGCGAATGCCCATCGCTTCCAGGTTCGCCACGTGCTCGCCGGCGGCAGACATGCCGATCACCTCGTAGCCCTCGGCCGCGAAGGCACGCAGCTGTGGGCCGAGGAGCCAGTCGAGGCTGATGTCGGTGGTGGTGAGGTGAACCAGCCGAAGCCCGTCGTGCCGCTTGGGTGGCAGGTGTTCCGTCCGGTGTGTCACCGGGTGCTGCCGCGGTACTTGACCCGGGCGACGGCGGCGCGCAGTTCGCCTTCCAGGCGCAGCCCGCCGGCCGCCTTGGCGGTGAAGAACTCGAAGCCGTCGCTGCGCTGGATGGGTGTTCGCCACAGGCGATGGAGGTCGGTACGGCCGGGCCGGTTCACCCGGCTCGCAGCCAGTGCGGCCGAGGCGAAGCGACGGCGCACGGCGATCTCCGCCTGCGGCGACCCGGGAAGCGCCTTGGGATACGCGAAGTGCCGCGGCGGCCGGCCCACGTGGGTGCTGATGAGCTCGATCGAACGGTCGAGGTCGTCGGCGATCGCGGCCGGGTCGAGGCGATCGAGCAACCAGTGCGAGTGCGTGTGCGAACCGATTGTGATGAGGCCGGTGCTAACCGCGTCGCGCAGCGCGGGCCATGAGGTGGGCGGCGCCTCCCAGGGGAAGTCGGTCTGCTCGTCGACGAACTTCGTGGCCGCGTACAGGGTCGCCGGGAGACCGTGGCGTACGAGCGCCGGTACGGCGTGATCGGTGAAGTCGGCGGTGCCGTCGTCGAAGGTGATCACCACTCGCGGGTCGCTGTCGTGGCCGGCAGCCAGCATGGCTACGGCGTCGTCGAGGGTCACGACGTTGGCATGCTCGGCGAGATGGGCGAGATGGCGCTCGAAGTCGGCGACCGACATGTCGACCTGGCTGTCGCTGCCGCCGCCGACACGGTGATAGATCAGCACCGTCACACCGGTGCGACGGGGGAAGATCACGTCGGTGGCCTTGCTCACGCGCTTCAACAACCGACGCGGATCCATCGATCAGCCGATCGCCTGCGCGAGGCGCTGGGTGAGGTCGTCGATCTGGCCGAACGTGGCCGTCCAGGCAAGCCGGTCCAGGCCCGTCGGGTCGGCGATGGAGGCGATGCTGCGGTCGTCGAGGTACTCGAACCCGACCCGTCGGCCCTGGTTCAGCACTTGCTTCCAGTCGCCGATCGGCGCGCCGAGGAGGCCGCCGTGCACTTGCACGAGCTCGATCAGCTCGGGCAGCGTGAACGTCGACGCGAAGGCCTCGGGCCAACGACCGGCGATGTCGATCACGTGCTCGTGCTCGGCGGTGACGATCAGGTCAGCGGCGGTGACGAGCCGGCGATCGAGCGGCGTGCCACGATGGCCGCGCACGTCGAGGCCGCGGGCGCCGAGCATCTTGACGGTCTCGCTGGTGGCGAGCCCGCCGTCGGCCCGGGTGCCGGCGCTGCGCACGCCTGCCGCGAGGCCGAGCTCCGCGAGGTGGTGACCGAGCAGTGCCTCCATCATCACCGAGCGCGTCCGGTTCCACGTGCAAACACACAGCACGGTGATGCCATTGCTCACGCTCGATGCTTCTCCTGACGATGCGGCCGGGGCACGATCGGCCGGGCACGATCGGCCGAGGCACGATCGACCTGGCGAGGCTAGTTCGTCGAGGGTCTCTCGGCCTCGAAGGTGAGTCGCACACGCATGCGCAGCGACATGCACGCTCGTGCTAGCCTCTGCTCATGCGTACGACAGTGGAGTTCGACGAGGATACGACCGCGGCCATCGAGCAGGTCCGCCGCGAGGTCGGCGTCGGCGTCTCCGAGGCAGTCAACCAGCTCATCCGGCGGGGCTTGCTCGTTCGAACCGACCGACCGCCATTCGTTCAGGCCACCTGTCGGCTCGGCCTGAAGATGGACGTTTCGAACGTGGCCGACGCCCTCGAGATCCTCGACGGCCCCAGGGCCCGCTGACACTGCGACGTGCTGGTCGACGCCAACATCCTCCTCTACGCGGTCGATGAGACCAGCCCTTTCCACGTCCGCGCCAGGACGTGGCTCGAAGCGGCGCTCAGCGGTCCTCGGCGCGTCGGGCTGCCGTGGCAATCGCTCACGGCCTTTGTCCGGATCGCCACCAACCCGCGTGCGCTCGTAGCGCCGTTGAGCGCCGCGGAAGCCTGGGAGTTCGTCGACGGCTGGCTCGATGCCCCGACGGCGTGGATCCCAGTCCCGTCGATCGGGCACAGGGAGATCCTCGGTCGGCTGATCACCCAGCTCGACGTGCGTGGCAACCTCGTCGCCGATGCTGTGCTCGCCGCGTTGTGCGTCGAGCACGGGCTCACCATGATCTCGGCCGACTCCGACTTCGCCCGATTCCCCGAGGTGAACTGGGTCAACCCCGTCGTGCCGAGATGATCGGCCGCTGACCGCGTGGTGATGCGCGACGAACGGCGGCGACTTGCGCTGCGAGTGTCGTCGGGGGTCGCCGCCGGCGCCTGGGTGGTATGGCGCAGCTGGGACGCGTCACACCTTTCCGACCGATCGTGGGCCGCTGCGGGCACCATGCTGGCGATGGCCGCGGTGACCGCGGTGTTGCCGGTCGTGCGGCGTCGGCTTCCGGCGCCCGGTGCGGTACCGGCCCTGATCGGTGTGATGCAGTTCGCGATCTACGCCTGCGTTCCCGAGACCGATCAGATCCCGCGGGTGGCGATGCTCGTGGTGGCGCTTGGAGCGATCGAGCTCGGCTCTCGCCACGTGGTGCCGTGGTGGGTGCATGGTGTTGTCGCGGCGGTCGTGCTGCGGTCGGGCATCTTCGGCGCGACGGGTCGGGAGAGCGCGTTGATCGGCGCGCTGTTCGCCTGTTGGCCGATCGTGCTCGTTGCGCTGGTTCCCGGGAACGCGCTGGTCGCGGCAGCGGTCGGCTCGATCGCCGCGGTAGCAGTGGCGCGTACGGGTGCGCTCGAACCGACTCCCGGTCCGGCCGTCGTCGCCGTGGCGATCGCCCTGCCGGTGAGTGCACTGCTGGCACTCCTGGGCGGCCTCCCCTTCACAAGACGACGGTGCGCATCCAGTCGACGGTGGCGCGTAAGCCGTCGGTGAATCGAACCGGACGGAGGTCGGCGAAGAGCTCGCGCAACCGGGTGGTGTCGGCTTGGCTGTGCGGCACGTCGCCGGCGCGGTTCGATTCGTGCGTGCACACCACCGGGCGGCCGACGATCCGTTCGAGCTCGGCGATCACGTCGAGCAGCGACACCCGCGTGCCGAAGGCCAGGTTCACCGGAGTGGCGCTGGTGACGCGTCGCAGCACCGCGTCGGTGAGCGCCGCGGTCACGCTGCCGACGTAGGTGAAGTCGCGGCTCTGCGTGCCATCGCCGTGCACGGTGAGCGGTGCGCCCGTGAGCGCCGAGTGCACGAAGGTGGGGATCACTGCGGCGTAGGCGTGGCCGGCGGCCTGCAGCGGCCCGAACACGTTGAAGAACCGGAATGCGAGCGTGGGCATGCCGTAGGTGGTGCCCCAGGCGAGCGTGTAGCCCTCGGTCGCGAGCTTGCTACCGCCGTAGGGCGACAGCGGGCGGGTGGCGAGCTCTTCGTGCTTGGGGAGCACCGGGTTGCTGCCGTACACGCTGCTGCTGCCGGCGACGATGGTGTGCAGGTTGCCGTGGCGGCGGGCGGCCTCGAGCACCATCAACGTGCCGGTGGCGTTGACCTGGTGAGTGGCGAGCGGGTCGGCCACGCTGCGCGGCACGCTGCCCAGCGCAGCGAGGTGCACCACTGCATCGCTGCCATCGATGGCTGCGTCGAGTGCGTCGTTCGACAGGATCGTGCCGTCGATGAAGCGAACGTCGAGGCCGTCGATGTTG
>VFMC01000084.1 GCA_006515795.1 Acidimicrobiaceae bacterium
TCCAGGACCAGGCCGTCCCATCCGAGGCCCGCCGCGTTGCGCACGATCGCGCCGATGTTGGCCGGGTTGTCGACGGCTTCCACCATGACCAGGCGGCGAGCCCGGCCGGCGAGCTCGGCGACCGTGGACCGGGCCGGCCGCTGAAAGATCGCGATCACCGAGCTGGGCACTCCGAGCTTGGTGACCTTGGCCCGCACCTTCTCGCCAACGGCGTACACGGGGACGGAGGCGGCCAGCACGGCGGCCACCGGCGGTGGCCGCAGCTCGTCGACGAGCGCCGCCACGGGGGTGCACCCGGCCCAGAGGGCGCGCTCCACCACGAGATCACCCTCGGCGATGAACAGCCCTTCGCCGCCGTCGCTGCGGCGCTGGACCCGGTTCGAGAGACCACGATCGTTGTAGCCGAACACGGCGAGCCGCTCGTCGTCGGGGTCGTCGACCGCGATGAACGGATTCAGAACAGCCAGGGGAACTCGCTCCAATCGGGTTCGCGCTTGTCGAGGAACGACGCCCGTCCCTCCTGCGCCTCGTCGGTCATGTAGGCGAGCCGGGTGGCTTCGCCGGCGAAGACCTGCTGGCCGATCAGGCCGTCGTCGATCAGGTTGAACGAGAACTTGAGCATGCGCTGCGCGGTGGGGCTCTTGCCGTTGATCTCCCTGGCCCACTGCAGGGCCGTGGCTTCGAGCTCGGCATGGGGGACCACGGCGTTCACCATGCCCATCCGGTAACCGTCGGCAGCGGTGTACTCCCGGCCGAGGAAGAAGATCTCGCGGGCGAACTTCTGCCCGACCTGACGGGCCAGGTACGCGCTCCCGAATCCGCCGTCGAAGCTGGCCACATCGGCGTCGGTCTGCTTGAACCGGGCGTGTTCCTCGCTGGCGAGAGTGAGATCAGCGACCACGTGGAGGCTGTGCCCGCCGCCCGCCGCCCAACCGGGAACAACGCAGATGACGATCTTCGGCATGAACCGGATCAGCCGCTGCACCTCCAAGATGTGCAGCCGCCCGGAGCGGCCGGCCTGGATCGTGTCGGCTTCGTCGCCGTCGGCGTACCTGTAGCCGTCCCTGCCGCGAATTCGCTGGTCGCCGCCACTGCAGAACGCCCAGCCGGCGTCCTTCGGTGACGGTCCGTTGCCGGTGAGCAGCACGCAGCCGACGTCGGTGCTCATCCGGGCGTGGTCGAGTGCCGCGTACAGCTGGTCGACCGTCCTCGGGCGGAAGGCGTTGCGCACCTCGGGTCGGTCGAAGGCGATCCGCACCGTGCCCCGGTCGACCGCCGTAGGGCCGACGGAGCGGTGGTAGGTGATGTCGTCGAAGTCGAAACCGGCGACGTCGGTCCAGGCTGCCGGGTCGAAGATGTCCGAGACGTGCCTGTTCGTGTCTGGTCGCTCGCTCATCTCCCCATCTTGGTGCATGATCCCGGCGCGTGTCGCGCTGCTACGTTCGGTCAATGCCGCTGCAGATCTTCGGGGTGCCCGGACTTCCCGAGATCGAGCCTGGCGCCGACCTCGCCGAGATGATCGTCGCGGCAGCTGCCGTGGCCGGTGCGCCGCTGGCCGATGGTGACGTGGTCGTGGGACAAGGATCCAGCCGTCACCGAACTGGTGCTGCGCGAGGCCAAGCGAGTAGTGCGCCAGCTCGGAGCGATCCTCATCACCGAGACCCATCATGGTTTCGTGTGCGCGAACAGCGGGATCGATCAGTCGAGCAGCGGGGCGCCCGGACGCGCGGTGCTGCTGCCGGTCGATCCCGACGCGTCGGCCCGGGCGATCCGTGGGGGGCTGCGCGCCCTCGGGGTGGACGCGGCGGTGATCGTCAGCGACACCTTCGGCCGCACGTGGCGCGAGGGGCAGACCGACATCGCCATCGGCGTTGCCGGCATCGATCCGATCCACAGCTACATCGGCCAGGTCGATCCCCATGGCCACGAGTTCAAGGTGCAGGCGACCTGCACCGCCGACGAGTTGGCCGGCGCCGCCGAACTGGTGAAGGGGAACGTCTCCCGCGTGCCGGTCGCGGTGATCCGCGGCTTCGAGTACGTCCCGAACGACGACGCCATGATCGCACCGGTTCTGCGCGACCAGAGCCGCGACCTTTTCCGCTGAGCGGTTCCTTCGCTGGCCACGGTGTTCGGCCCTGGTTGCGGCGAGACCCACAAGGGGGGTTCTGCTTCAGTTCCCCTGCGTAGAACCGATATTGGTCTGTGACCCCGCGCTCGGCCGTGAACCCGGAACAGACGTGGCAGGTGGCTGGCGCAGACCCAGAGCTGTTCCGGCGCGCGATCGAGGTGACATCGGCGATCACGATGTTGCTCGATTCGAGCGGAGTGATCACCAGCGTCAACGATGCTTTCACCCGGTGCCTCGGCCACGACCGGACCGACGTGGTCGGTCGTCCGCTCACATCGTTCGCACAGAAGCTGGACGTGACCTTGCTCACCGACGTACTGGCCCGGATCCGCGCCGGCGGCGATCGCGAGACCGTCGACGTGGCGATGATCTCGCTGATCGACGAGTCGGGCATCACCCCGCTTCGATTCGATCTTGCCGGCATGATCGACGGTCCGGCGACGGCCGGCATCGTGGTGACGGGCCACGATGTGAGCGATCTGCACCACATCCGCACCGAGCTCGAGTTCGTGACCCGGCACGACTCGCTCACCGCACTGGCGAACCGGGCGACATTGGTGGAACGCCTCGATCGCCGGCTCGAGCTCGGCGAGACGTTCGCGGTGCTGTACGTCGACCTCGATCGCTTCAAGCCAGTGAACGACCTGTACGGCCACGAGTGCGGTGACGAGCTGCTGTGCCTGGTCGCGAGGCGGCTCGAGCACGCAGTGCGACCTGGTGATCTGGTAGCGCGTGTCGGCGGGGACGAGTTCGTTGCCGTGGCCGGCGGCGTCGGAACGCGCGTGGCCGCGACCGGTCTCGCCGATCGTATCGAGATGTCGCTCAGCGAGGTCTACGAGCTCGAGCTCGGACCGGTTCGGATCGGGGCGAGCATCGGGATCGCGATAGCCGACTCGTCGTCGACCGTCGCCAGCCTGTTGGCCGATTCCGACATCGAGATGTACGACGCCAAGGCAGAGCGCCGCGGCTTCACCGGCCGATCGGTGGCCCAGCGAAAGCGGTCGGCGACGGAGCGGCGACGACTCGCCGAGGAGTGCTCGCTGGGGTTGACCCGTGGTGAGTTCGTGGCCCACCTGCAGCCGATCGTCGACATCGCCACCGGCGAGCTCGTGCGGGTCGAGGCCCTGGCGCGCTGGCATCATCCGCGACTGGGCTTGCTGCGGCCGGAGTCCTTCCTCGAACTGGTGGAGGATGCCGGGTTCGACATGGCCCTCGGCGATGTGATGATGGAGTCTGCGTGTCAGGCCCTCGCCGACGTGGGTGAGCTCGGCATCGTGCCCGGGTTGGCGATCAACTTCTCGGTCGGGCAGCTCGCCGACCCGCTGTTGTGCCACCGGTTGGCGCTGCTGTGCGAACGCCACTCGATCGACCTGTCGCGGCTCACCGTCGAGATCACCGAGCAGGCGATGCTCGGGCGGCGCCCTGCGACCGGCGGCGTCACACCGGACGAGACGCTGTTCGCGTTGCACCGGCTGGGTGCGTCGCTGAGCCTCGACGACTTCGGTACCGGCTACTCGTCGCTCACCCACGTTCGCCGCTATCCGCTCGCCGAGATCAAGATCGACCGCAGCTTCGTGGCTGGTCTGTGCGTGAACGCCCAGGATCAGGCACTGGTGGAGGTGGTGGTCGACCTGGCCCGCTCCCTCGGCCTGACCGTCGTGGCCGAGGGCGTCGAGACCGACGGGCAGCTCGAGGCGTTGAGGCGCATCGGCTGCCATCATGGTCAGGGGTACCGGATCGGGGCTGCGATGAGCGCCGACTCGTTGATCACGTGGTGGCGGGCGCGATACGCCGGGGCCGCGCCCGAATCGTGACGCCTCAGGCGGGCAGCGCGGCCGTGACGATCTGGTTGATCTGATCGCCACTCAGCTCATCGAGATCGCAGAGCCCGTCGGCGATGGTGATGAGCGTCGTGCGGTGCTCGAGCACCATGCACGCCACCCGGTCGGCGGCGCTTTCGAGGATGCTCTCGACCTTGACGCGCGCCGGTGGGTCGGAGAGCACCTTGGCCACGAGGTTGCCGGCCATCGGTCCGGCAGCCGCCTCGAGGCTGATCAGCGTGTCGCATGCTCCGAGCTGACCGACGAGCTGAGACGCGATGGTGGTTGCGTAGGCGAGGTCGGAGGCGATCCCACTGGAGGCTTCGCCGTACTCCTGGATCTCGGCGGCGCGGCCGGCGAGGGCGATGGCGATGAGCTCTGCGCCTTCGGTCGGCGTGCGCAGGTGCCGTTCTTCGGAATCGCCGTGGGAGACGAGGCCGAGTGCTTCACCGCGACGCAGGATGGAGGCGATGCGGATGTCGCGACCGACCAGCGCGGCCACGAGCGCGTGCCCGGCTTCGTGGATCGCTACCCGCCGCCGCTCGTCGGGGTGGTAGCCGACCGGATGCGAGAGCCCGATGTCGACGGTGAGCTGGGCCTCGACCACGTCGCCGATGGTCATCGCCTGGCGGCCGGCGCGCAGCGCGACGATTAGCGCCTCGTCGAGCAGCCGTTCGATCCTGACCGGGCTGTAACCCCCGGTGATGTCGGCGATCTGATGGGAGTTGACCTCACGCTCGTGGGCCTTGCGCGACAGGTAGTACTCGGCGATCTCGACGCGGTCGGCCCGCGGTGGGAGGTCGAAGTGGATCACCCGATCGAAGCGTCCTGGCCGCATCAACGCCGGGTCGAGATCGCTGGCCCGGTTGGTAGCCGCCACCACGAGGATGTTGGCCGTGCTCGGGGTGGGCCGGGGGAGTGCTCTATCGGTGGGCAGGAAGACGTTGATCGCGTCGATGAACTTGCTCTTGATCCGGTCGCGGCCGGTGGGCATGTCGAAGCTCTGCATCTGCACGAGCAGCTCGTTCACGACTCCGACGATCCCCTCACGCATCGAACCGGAGTTCATGCCGCTGCGGGCTCCGCCGATCGCGTCGAACTCCTCGATGAACCCGATCGCGCCGCCTTCGGCACGGGCGGCCTTGCGGAGCGCCTTGAAGTAGGTGCGGATCTTGCGGTTGGTCTGGCCGTAGTACATCGATTGGAAGGCACTGGCGGAGACGAAGAGGAACGGTACGCCCGCCTCGGCGGCGAGGGCCTTGGCGAGGTAGGTCTTGCCGGTCCCCGGTGGCCCCTCGAACAGCACGCCACGGCGGGGGGAACCGCCCATCTCCGATTTGAAGGTCTCGTGGGCGAGGAACAGGTTGAGCGTGTCAATCGCCTCGCGGCGGGTCGCGTCGGCGCCCACCACGTCGGCGAGGCGCACGTTGGAGTCGCTCGGGCGGAGCAAGACGTGTGGCGACTGCCCGGCCCCGAGGAACGGGATGAGGATGAGGCACATCAGCACCAGCAGCAATCCGATCGAGATCGCCATCGTGGGGTCGTCGCCGATGAGGTCTGGGAGCCCGGGATCGATCGGGTTCCCCTGCAGTTGCCTGACCCAGAACCACGCCAGGGGCAAGCTGAGCACGATCAGGAGACGGAGGAGGCGGCGCTGGCGCACCCGCTCGCGCTGCGCCGTGGAGTCGACCCGCTGTCCTCGAACGATGATGCCCTCTTGCAGTTGCATGATGTCCACGAGATCGTCCCCTTGTTCGCTGGCGTTCGCATGTGTTCGCCGTGGGGGACACCTTAGCACGGATATCACCCAGAGTGGTAGCGATTCACGGAGAGTGGTCGCCCCTGTGCGGGTGGAGAGACCCCTTGAGCAGGTCTTGAGTGATCGCTGCCGCTGCCGCCAGGAACCCATCTGGGGGCTTCGGTCTCGGCCTGTTCCGCCGGTTCCGTAACATTGGGGCGATGAGCACCGTGCCGACGAGGACGATGCCGCGCCAGGCGCGGTCGGCCAAGTCGTTGGATCTCATACTCGACACTGCCGAGAAGCTCTTCCACGAGCGTGGTGTCGCCGAGACGTCCACCGTCGATCTCGCTGCCGAGGCCGAGGTGTCGATCGGTCGGCTGTACTACTGGTTCCCCGACAAGGTCGCCGTGGTCCACGCGGTGATGCGCCGCTCCGAGCAACGACTCCGCGACTTCCTGATGGCCACCATCGTCGACGAACCCGCCACCCCCACACCGGATCTGCTCCGACAGGTCGTCCCGCTGCTCGGGCAGTTCTTCAAGGAGCACCCGGGTTCGTTGGCCGTGCTGATGCGGGGACCGGTCGAACTCGATGATGCCGGTGAGCCGCTCTGCCAGCTGTTCGTGGAGATGGCCGCCAGGGTCGTGCGCCAACGTGTACCGGGCATCGCCGACGACGAGTGCTCGCTGGTGGCCAACTCGATCGTGCGGATCGTGCTCGGCATGCTGGCCGAGTACGTGGCCGCAGACGACTCGTGGGCGCCGCACGTGCTCGACGAACTGATGTACATCCTGGCCGCCTACCTGCACTGCCGGTACCCGGGCCGCCTCGACGCCGTGTGGACCGACGAGACCGACCCGATCCGGCCATCGCGACACCCACAGGCCTACCCGACACCGCCGACACGGGTGTACCCGGCGCTCACCCCTCGCCAATGACGGGCCTGTTCGCCTACGGCACCCTGCTGCCGGGCGAGCCGCGTTGGCACCACCTGCAGCCGTTCGTCGACAGCGATTCGTACGACGATGAGGTGCAGGGCACGCTGTACGACACCGGACTCGGCTACCCGGCAGCGACCTTCGGTGGGGCCACCACCATCACCGGCCGCGTGTTCCGTCTGCATGCTGCATCGATGGAGCGGGCGCTGGCACACCTCGATGCGGTGGAGGGTGCGGTGGCGGGCGTGTACCGCCGGGTGACGGTCGAGACCGCGGGTCGCCGCGTCGTGTGGGCCTACGAGTACGGCGGTGGGCTCGAGCTCGAGCCGATCGTCGGTGGCTCGTGGCTCAGCCGTGCTCGCGGCAACACCAGCTGATCAGATCAGCGTCACCTCGGCGAGCGCCCTGATCGCCTGCTCGTCGATCGGGTCGAGCACCATGATCACCTCATCGGCGCCGGCGTCGGCGAACTCGTGCAGCCGCCGCCGGATCTGCTCGACGGTGCCGGTGACCGGCGAGGTTTCCGGAGCGTTGGTGCGGCCACCCGCCGAAGGACGCGATGCCACCAGCACGCACACGCTGCGTTCCACCTCCCCGGCCGGTCGTCCCACTGCTTCGGCGATGGAAGTGACCCGGTCGTTGAGCGTGGCGAAGCCCTCTGGCGTGTTGCCGCACTCGGTGAACCAGGTGTTCCAGATGTCGGCCGTCGGAAGGGTCGCGCGGAGCACACGTGCGCCGTTGCTGCCCACCATCACCGGCATCGGGGTGAGGCGAGCCGAGGTAGGGAGCAGCACCGCTTCGTGCATCGAGACGAACTCGTCGGAGGCGCTGATCCGGCCGCCTCGCACCAGAGATCGAATGATGTGGTACGACGACTCGAACCTGCTCACCCGGCGGTCGAACGGGATGCCGAACGCCTCGAACTCGGCCCGGTTCCAGCCCGCACCGAGCCCGAGCACGAATCGGCCTCCGCTCACCTCGTCGACGGTGGAGGCCATCTTGGCGATCAGTGCCGGAGGATGGAACCCGGCGCAGGCCACGAGTGGTCCGAGGGCCACACGTTCGGTGACCGCGGCGAGCGCGGCGAGCAGCGTCCAGGCCTCCCACGGTGCGCGATCGGGCAGGCCGTCGCCGCGGTACAAGAGGTGGTCGCCGAGCCAGATCGAGTCGAACCCCGACTCCTCGGCGGCACGCGCCATGGCGATGTACTCGGGCCAGCGAACAACTCGCTCCACCTCCGGCAGTTGCACGCCGATGCGCAAGGGTCGTCTCATCGGGGCAGTGTAGGTTCCGGTCGATGCGCAGGCGACGGTGATGGGCAGGCGACTGTGACCTGCAGGCGACGGTGAGCCGTCGGGCCTCGAGCCTCGTGGTCACCGCCGACGACTGCGCCGGCGCCCTCGAGACCGCGGCGACGTGCGCCGACATGGGATGGGACGCCGCTGTCACCC
>VFMC01000085.1:0-5142 GCA_006515795.1 Acidimicrobiaceae bacterium
GTTGCCAACCAGACCGCGGCCGAGCACGAGCTCGCTCGACGCGAGCAGGCCCTCCAGGCCGCTCGCGACGCGCTGCAAGAGGCGCGCCGACACGAGAACGACCTCACCCGGCGGCTCGATCAGCACGACGCGAGCTTCACCGCCGGGTCCGAGGCGCTGGCCCGGGCCCAGGCCGAGCGGCGCGAATCGAGCGTCGAGCTGGAGTCGCTCGATCGCTTGGTGGCCGAAGCCGACGAACGGATGACCCGCGAGCGTGCCCGGGTCGCCGAGCTGGAACGACTCGTTTCGGCGCTCGAGGCCGACGAGGCCGTAGAGGTCGAGGCGGCACGTGCCCGTGGCGAGCTGCGGGCGCGGCTCGACGCCCGGGCGGCGTCGCTCGCGTCGCGTCGTCACGAGCTCGAGGTGCGCAACGCCGGGCTCAACGAGCGACAGGCGTTCCTCGAGCGGAGGCTCGACGAGACCGAGCGTCGACTTGCCGCCGATGCCCAGGCTCGCACCGAGGCAGCCGAACGGCGCACTGCTGTCGAGCGTTCCTTGATCGCGCTCGGCAGGCTGCACGAGCTCGTGTCCGGTCACCGTCATGCGATCGAGGGCCGCCACAACGAACTGCTCGAGATCCGCCGCCGGCAGAGCGACGAGGTTCGCGGAATCGCGGCGCGCCTCGATGAATGCCGCCGCCGCCGGGCCACTGCCGAGCGCGAGCTCGACGAAGCGCGCGAGCGATCACGGCGGGTCGAGCTCGACGACGCGGAAGCGCGGCTGCGCCTCGAAGGCGCGGTCGAAGCGGTCCGACGAGATCACGACGTGGAACCTGCAGTCGCCGAGGCGAGCGAACTGCCGGCGCTGCCCGAAGGCATCACACCAGCCGCTCGGGTGCGCGATCTAGAACGAGAGCTCCGGCTGCTCGGTCCGATCAACCCGCTGGCGCTCGAAGAGTTCAACGAGCTCCAGGAGCGGCACACCTTCCTCGATGCCCAGCTCGACGACGTCCGCGACACCCGCCGCGAGTTGCTGCGGGTCATCAAGGCCGTCGACCTCGAGATCCAGACCGTCTTCGCATCCGCCTTCGCCGACGTCAGCGCCCACTTCACGCAGCTCTTCGACAACCTGTTCCCTGGCGGTTCGGGCAAGCTCGTGCTCACCGCGCCCGACGACCTGCTCAACACCGGCATCGAGGTCGAGGCCAAGCCGAGCGGCAAGAACGTGAAGAAGCTGTCGTTGCTGTCGGGTGGCGAGCGCAGCCTCACCGCGTTGGCGTACCTGTTCGCCGTGTTCCGCAGCCGGCCGTCGCCGTTCTACGTGATGGACGAAGTGGAAGCTGCGCTCGACGACGTGAACCTGCACCGCTTCCTCGGTCTCGTGGCCGAGTTCCGACAGGAGGCACAGCTGCTGATCGTGAGCCACCAGAAGCGCACGATGGAGGCAGGCGACTCGTTGCTCGGCGTGACGATGCAGCCGGGCGGTTCGTCGAAGGTGGTCACGGAGCGGGTTTCGGCCAGCGCCTGAGTGTGAGGAGTGCCGTCAGCCTGCAGCCACGGCCAGCGTCCAGCCGAGCTGCACCCCCACCTCGGTCACGCACTGCCATTCGCCGTGCTCGTTCGCATCGATACCACGCAGCCGGTCACCTGTTGCCCAACGCGGATCGTTCGACGAGATCACGCGATGCTCACGGTTCAGGAGAACGGCGGGCGCTCCCAGATGCCGGAGCGGGGGCAGGATCGATGATTCGAAGCGGGCCAGGCCGACATCGGCGGCGGCGACGCCGAGCAGCACCGACCCGGCACTCATCGGGAGCGAGAACGTCATGATGTACACATCGGCGCACGGCAGGTCGATGAGCGGGCCGGAAACGAATCGGTGGCCGCGGTGCACGGCGGCCACGAACCACTCCATCGAGTAGTAGTCGTAGCAGTCTGCGGCACCTGGTTCGACGTCGAGGATGAGCGGCTGATACGTGCGGTTCGTGCCGCGTTGCCACCACTCGAGGTGCCGTTGCCGGTCGGTGAGGGCGTCGCTGGTGAGCACGAAGCCGGCGCTCTCGAAGGCCGATTGCCGGTCGAGCTGGGTGAAGATCGCCGGCTGCAGCGAGGCGACTTGATCGGAGCTGAACCCCCCGTCGGCCAGGGTCCACGCCTCGACAAAATCGTTGGCGAGCAGGGCGAGCGCCGCGAACATCGCTTCGGCCGCCTCGGCGAGCGACTCCACGCATCGCTGAACCTCGGATCGAGCGATCGCCGATGAAGTCGGTGCGGCGACGCATGGGCCGACGAGCTCGGTCATTGGTCGGCCAGTTCGAGGTGGGCGGCGATCAGCCAGCGGGTGTCGCGTTGGATGCGCTGCTCGGTGAGCTGTCGCGCCGCGCCTTGGTCTTCGCGGCCTACAGCGTCGGCGATCTCGTGCAGATCGTGGGCGATGGCTGCCGGATCGAGCGGGTTCGAAGTGGGGATCCACAGCAGGTCGCCGGCCTCGGCCTCGAGCCTCAGCTGAGCTCGTGTGAGCCGTTCGCTCTGCGATGCCAGGGCGAGCTCGACGCTGAAGCGGGAGTGCGCCCTGCTGCGGTCGCCGACCGTCTTGGCCGTGCTGAGCCCGGTGGCGAGCTGATGCAGCCGTGTGATCTGGTCGTTGGATGCCCTGGTGGCCGCCAGCCGCGCTGCCGCGCCACCGACCGCACTCCATTCGTCGCCGAGATCGCGCAGCTCCACAACGCTCGTGTCGCGAAGGCGGGCGCGGAGCCGGGCCAGCGAAGCCGAGACCGGGCCGCAGATGAACGTGCCGCCGTGGCGACCGCGGCGTGTCTCCACCAGACCCTGGGCCCGAAGCATGGCCAGCGCCTCGCGCAGGGTGACCGTGGAGACGCCGAGTTGGGTGGCGAGCGCCGCCTCGCTCGGAAGTTGCTCGCCCCTGTCGAACAGCCCGAGGTGGATCGCGTCGGCGAGCTGCTGGCCGACCACCTCGGGCAGCCCACTGCCGGGTTGCGGTGAGATGAGCAGGGCGACGGCCTCGACGGGGCTCAGTGATGACATCGGGCTGCTCCCTCGTTCCTGTAGATCGTTCGGGCTCGGCGGCGCGCCGGAGAGCCACACCGTATCCGGTCGGCAGTTGCCGCCCGTCGGTCCTTGTGGCGGGCCTGCCGGCGTTGTCTGCTACGTTGCCCAAATCATCTAGAACCAGAGGGTTGCAGGAAGCACGGCAGTTCGCGAGGCGACCGGGCAGCTCGACCAGAACGGGGACCAGCCGAGAGTGGAGCAAGCGTACGAGACGTCGACCGCCGTCCGACTCGTCGGGTTGGTGAAGCGATTCGGCGACGTGGTCGCGGTCGACGGCGTCGACCTGACGATCGGAGACGGCGAGTTCTTCTCGCTGCTCGGTCCTTCGGGATCCGGCAAGACCACGGTGCTACGCATGATCGCCGGCTTCGAGCTGCCGTCGAAGGGCGCGATCTTGCTGCACGGAGTCGATGTCACCAACCTCGCCCCCTATGAC
Organism: Acidimicrobiaceae bacterium; assembly: GCA_006515795.1. Lineage (GTDB taxonomy): Bacteria > Actinomycetota > Acidimicrobiia > Acidimicrobiales > Ilumatobacteraceae > VFMC01. The sequence continues at coordinate 3,484 of VFMC01000085.1, forward strand.
CGCGACGTCAACACCGTGTTCCAGGACTACGCCCTCTTCCCGCACATGACCGTGCTCGACAACGTCGAATACGGCCTCAAGGTGAAGGGCGTGAAGAAGGCCGAGCGACGCCGGCGAGCCGGAGATGCGCTCGACTCGGTGCGCCTAGGCCAGTTCGCATCGCGACGCCCGCACCAGATGTCGGGGGGCCAGCGTCAACGCGTCGCCTTGGCCAGGGCGCTGGTGAACCGGAGATGCAGGTCGAGCTGAAGAGCATTCAACGTGACGTTGGCATCACCTTCGTGTTCGTCACCCACGACCAGGGCGAAGCACTGTCGATGAGCGATCGCGTGGCCGTGTTCAACAACGGGTGCATCGAACAGGTCGGTACGCCACGCGAGATCTACGACCAGCCCGCGACCGCGTTCGTGGCCGGGTTCGTCGGATCGTCGAACCTGCTCTCGCCCGACGAGTCCGAGCGGATCCTCGGTGTTCGTGCCACACACACGATCCGCCCCGAACGGGTGCGCGTCGTGGTCGACGCAGACGTCTCGGTCGGCGAGGTCGTGGTGTCGGGCACGGTGGCCGACATCCAGTACACGGGTGCTGACTCCCGCATCCGGATCCAGATCGAAGGGGAGTCGGCCAACGGTCGGCACCTCCTCGCCAGCGTGCCGAGCGACGGGCTCGCTGGAGTTGCCATCGGTGGAGCCATCCGCCTGGCATGGCCGCGAACAGCGGCCTTCATAGTCGCCGACAACGGATCAGCAGACAACGAAACAACAGGGGGAGACGAATCATGATCACACGATCTAACAGGGTGCGGGGCAAGGCCGCGGGTGCGGCGATCTTCGTATCGCTGGCACTGCTCGCCGCAGCATGCGGTGACGACGCCGAGGAGAGCACCGCCACCGACGCACCGGTCGCGACCGAGGCGCCGCCGGCGACCGACGCGCCGGAGGCAACGGATGCGCCAGAACCAACCGATGCCCCGGCAACCACGGTTTCCGCCGAGCCGATGGATTATCAGTGGACACCGAACGCCGACCTACTCGCCGGCGCCGAAGGCCAGGTCAACCTGGTGGCCTGGGCCGGCTACGTGGAGGACGGGTCAACCGATCCGGCCTACGACTGGGTCACCCCGTTCCAAGACCTCACCGGCTGCACGGTGAACACCAAGCTGGGCAACTCCAGCGACGAGATGGTGCAGCTGATGCAGAGCGGTGAGTACGACGGTGTCTCGGCATCGGGCGACGCCACGCAGCGACTGATCAGCGGCGGGGAGGTGGCCGAGATCGATCCGGCCGAGTTCTCCAGCTACGGCGACATCTTCGAGGGCTTGAAGCTCCAGCCGTGGAACTCCGTCGACGGCACGCCGATGGGTGTGCCCCACGGCCGCGGCGCCAACCTGCTGGTCTACAACACCGAGGCCTTCGCCGACGGTGCGCCCGATTCGTGGAGCGTGATGTTCGAGGGCGGCAGCGCCGCCGAGGGTGCGGCGTCGGTGTACGACAGCCCGATCTACATCGCCGACGCGGCCGTGTACCTGATGGCCACACAGCCCGATCTCGGGATTGAAAACCCGTATGCACTCGACCAGACGCAGTTCGACGCAGCGATGGCCCTGCTCGAGCAGCAGGCCGGCCTCACCAGCCAGTACTGGGCGCTCTACACCGACCA
>VFMC01000085.1:5149-17098 GCA_006515795.1 Acidimicrobiaceae bacterium
CCGACCAGCAAGCCGCCCTCGAGGACGGCTCGGTGCTGGCCGGTACCACGTGGCAGGTCATAGTCAACCTGGCTCAGGGCAACGGCGCCAAGATCGATGCGGTGAAGCCGACGGAAGGTGCCACCGGCTGGTCAGACACGTGGATGCTCTCCTCGCAGGCTGCCAACCCGAACTGCATGAAGCTGTGGATGGACTGGATCGCATCGCCCGTGGCGAACTCACAGGTTGCGGTGTGGTTCGGCGAGGCACCGAGCAACGCCAAGTCGTGCGAGCTCGAGGGCATGGCCGAGCACTGCGAGATCTTCCACGCCTCCGACGACGCGTACTGGGAAGATGTCTGGTACTGGACCACCGCCACGGAGGAGTGCCTCGACGGGCGCACCGACGCAACGTGCGTGCCCTACACCAAGTGGGTGGACGCTTGGACGACGCTGCGGTCGTGACGGCCGCTTCGGTCCAAGAGACCGCGTCGACGGGTGGGGGGGCCTCCGGGCCCTCCCACCCGTTGCGGACCGTCAACCGCTTGTTCCACGGACGGCGGCGGCTCGGCATCGGGTCGCTGCTCGGAGTGCCGCTGCTGTGGATGCTGGTCGTGTACGTAGGGTCGTTGGTGCTGCTGGTGATCAGCGCGCTCTATCGCCTCGACCCCAAGACCCAGAAACCCACCGACGAGCTCACCGGCGAGAACCTGCGGGCGGCGTTCACGGTTTGGGACAACATCTGGGTCGTCATCCGCACCGCCGGCGTTGCGTTGCTGGTCACGATCCTCGCCGTGGCGATCTCGCTTCCCGTGGCGTTCTTCGTCTCGAAGGTGGCATGGCGATGGGCGCGCCGCGGGTTGGTCGTCGCCCTGCTCCTGCCGCTGTGGGCCGGGTACCTGGTGAAGGGCTACGCCTGGCGGGCCATGCTCTCGCCGGCCGGCGGCAAGTTCGCGGCAGAGGGCAAAGGTGGCGGTGGCTTCCTCGAGAGCACCTTCGGATGGACCCCCGGATACGGGCGCGTCGCCATCGTGATCTCGCTGCTCTACCTGTGGCTGCCGTACATGATCCTGCCGATCTATGCCGGCCTCGACCGCCTTGCGCCCTCGCTGCTCGACGCCGCCGGCGACCTCGGCGCGCGACCGTTGCGCACCTTCCGATCGGTGATCCTGCCGTTGCTGCTGCCATCGATCGCGGCCGGCTCGATCTTCACCTTCTCGCTGTCGCTCGGCGACTACATCGTCCCGCAGATCGTCAATCAGGGCGAGGAGCGGTTCATGTTCGGATCGATCATCAACGCCACCCTCGGGGCGCCGAACCAGCCCCTCGCCGCCGCCTACACGGTTTGGCCGCTGCTCATAATCGTGTTGTACCTGCTCGCCATGAAGCGCCTCGGCGCGTTCGAGAACCTGTGATCGCATGAAGCTCTCCCTTCCCGCACGGCTCACGCTCGGTCTGGCCACGGCCGCGACCCTGGTGTTCCTCTATCTCCCGCTTGCCGTGGTGGCCCGCCTCTCGTTCAATCCGGCGAAATCGGTGGCGTGGCCCGGGTGGAGCGGCTTCACGCTCGACTGGTGGCGCAAGGCGTGGTCCGCCGACGGTCCGCGCGACGCGCTGCTCAACTCGTGCAAGGTCGCCCTTGCTGCCACCGTGGTCGCCCTGTTCTTGGGCACTCTCGCCGCGCTCGCCATGGCGCGGTTCGTGTTCTTCGGACGCAACGCGGTGTCGTTCCTGATGGTGCTGCCCATCGCCTTGCCGGGCATCGTCACCGGCATCGCCCTGCAGAACACCTTTTCGCGGACGATCGATCTCGGGCTGTTCTCGTTCAAGATCGGCTTCGGCTTCCACTCGCTCGTGATCGCCCACGCCACCTTCTGCGTGGTCGTGGCCTACAACAACGTGATCGCGCGGCTCCGCCGCTCGTCTCCGAACCTGATCGAGGCGTCGGCCGATCTCGGCGCCCACGGATCACAGACGTTCCGCTACATCACCTTCCCGTTGATGAGGTCGGCGTTGCTGGCGGGCGGCATCCTCGCGTTCGCGCTGAGCTTCGACGAGATCGTCGTCACCACCTTCACCGCCGGCTCCGGCTTCCTCACCCTGCCGCAGTGGATCCTCGCCAACTTCAGTCGCCCGCAGAACGTGCCACTCGTGAACGTGATGGCCACCTTCGTGATGCTCGTGTCGATCCCGCTGGCGTGGTTCGCGCAGCGGCTCAGCGACGACGGTGGCGGCGAGCGCTGAGTGCACCCAGGCCGGCGCTCGTTCGCCGGTAGCGTTGGCCCACCATGCAGTGGATCTACCTAGTACTAGTCGCAGCCGTGCTCGTGTTCGGGGTCGGTGTCGTGCTGCCGGCGTCGCGGGGTCGGCGAGCAGCCGCGCCGTGAGGTGCCGCTCAGCGACCGCACCTCCGAGATCGTGCGGCCGCCGCGTGCCGCGGGCGCGAGACCGGTCGATGCCCCAGCACCGTCGGCCGGGTTGCCCGGGTCGGCGACCGCGGCCGATCCTGGTATCGAGCGACCGTCGATCCGGTCGCGGATGGGACAGGCTCGTAGCGCTCTCACCGGCGCCTTTCTGGGCATCCGCAACCGCGGCGGCATCACCGATGCCACGTGGGACGAGCTCGAGGAGGCACTGCTGCGCGCCGATGTCGGGGTGAAGGTCACCGACGATCTGCTCGGAGGCCTCCGGGGCCGGGTGAAGACCAAGGAGATCGGCGACGCCGACGCTCTGCTCGATGCGCTGCGCGCCGACATGACCGCTCGGCTGGATGGCGCCGACCGTTCGTTGCGCTTCGTGCCGGGCGAGCCGGGTTCGCCGAACGTGTGGCTGTTCGTCGGTGTCAACGGGGTCGGCAAGACCACGACCATCGGCAAGGTGGGGGCGCTGCAGCGAGCCGAGGGGCGCACCGTGCTGATGGCCGCCGGCGACACCTTTCGTGCTGCCGCAGCCGAGCAGCTGCACACCTGGGCCGAGCGCAGCGGCGCCGAGTTCGTCCGTGGCAGCGAAGGGGGCGACCCCAGCTCGGTCATCTACGACGGCGTCGAGAGCGCTGCGGCGCGCAACATCGATCTGGTGCTGGCCGACACCGCTGGGCGGCTGCACACCAAATCGAACCTGATGGACGAGCTCCGCAAGGTGCGCCGTGTGGCCGGCAAGGGCGCCGGTCGGGTCACCGAAGCCCTGCTCGTGATCGATGCCACCACCGGCCAGAACGGGCTCACCCAGGCCCGCGAGTTCGGGGATGCGCTGCTTCACGACGACGTCGGCGTCACCGGCGTCGTGCTCACCAAGCTCGACGGCAGCGCCAAGGGTGGCATCGTGTTCGCGATCGAGACCGAGCTCGGCATCCCGGTGAAGCTCGTTGGCCTCGGAGAGACGATCGGCGACCTCATCGCCTTCGAACCGGCGGCCTTCATCGACGCCCTCTTCGCGGAGAGCTGAGGTTTCTTTGCTCGACTCGGGAACCGGGCGCCATCTTCGGGGCGTCGAAACGAGCATGACACGACTTCCTCGATCTCGTCGGCTCGCCTTCGTCGGTGCCGTTCTGCTCGTCGGTCTCTCCGCCTGTGGCTCGAACGAGCAACCGGTCGGACCCGCGGCCGCTCCGGCCGTCATCCACATCGACGGTTCCACGGGCGGTGTTGCTGCCAGTGCGTCCTTCGATGAGGCCCCGGCGTCCGCCGAGTCCACGAGGATGATGGCAGCATTCATCGAGTACCTGTACTCCGGCGACATCCCCGATCTCACCGCTCCAGCCGCCTCGTGGTTCTTCGCTCCCGGCGTGGCCCCTTCCAACGAGCAGGTGGCTGCTCTCGCCCAGGCGCTCGGCGTGGCGGGCGAGGTCCGCGAGCTCGCCGCCGACATGGGCGGCGGTTGGGCCGTCGGCTCGGTCGACTACATAGAGGCCTCGGTCACCGTCGCCCGCGACTCGATGCAGAGCTGGTGGTACAACCCAGGCGCGGGCGACAGCGCGTACATCGGTGTTGACTGCGCGCTGTATCCCCCGGGTGATCCGGCCGGAGGCAGTGCCGACGCGACGGCGCCGGTCTGTGCCGAGCCCACGCCCCCCGTCAACGTGCCGTCTGCCGACGAAGCCAAGGCCAAGGCGATCGCAATGTTCGAGGCGATGGGGGTGGCCGTCGACAGCTACGACTTCGAGACCTACGCCGACGAGTGGAGCGCCAACGTCACCGGCTACCTCACGCTCGATGGTGTCCGCACCTCGGCGTCGATCAGCGCGGGCTACGGGGCCGAAGGCATGCTCACGTGGGCCAGTGGCTTCCTCGCCACGCCCGAGCGTGGCGCCGACTACCCACGCATCGGTGTGGAGGCCGCGGTGAAGCGCCTCAACGACCAGGCGACCTCGATGTACCCGACGGTGCGAGGCACGAACGTGTCGGGCTACGCCGAGACCGGGGTGGCCGTTGGTGGAACGGCGGTGGCCGTTGCCGGAACGGCGATCGCCGTCGCCGAGGACTCGGCCGGTGTCGAGGTGCCTGCTCCCACGCCGGTCGAGCCCGCGCCCGGCGATGTGCCCACCGATACCGCGGCGACCGTCGACCCGCCGGTCGATGTTGCTCCTCCGCCCGGCGAGCCGGTTTGTGATCCTGCGGCAGACTGCCTGATCGAGTCGATGCCGATCGAGCCGATGATTGTCACGCTCACCAACGCCCGGGCCTCGCTCGAACAGGTTTGGGCATCCGACGAGACGGTGTGGCTGCTACCGGGCTATGCGTTCGACAGCACCGACGGCGGGCTCTACACCGTGATCGCCATNNNNCGATCCGGCTCCGCTGCCGCTGCCGCTGCCCGAGCCGCTGCCGATGCCGCCCGAGACCGTCGTGGTCGAACCCGGCTCCGCCGGCGGTAGCAGCAGCGGTGGCGGCAGTGGGGTCGATGGCACGGCAACCTCGCTCGACATCAAGGCCATGGCCGCCCTGCTGATCGGTCTTCCCGAGGCGGAGGCCACCGACGTCGCCTCGGCCAACGGCTGGACGATGCGTGTGGTCCGCATCGATGGTGAAGATCTCGCCGTCACGGCCGACTACTCCGAGACCCGCGTCAACGTGGCTGTCGCCGATGGTGTCGTCACCGAGGTGCTCTCCGAGGGCTGAGCCGCCGGCTGGACCTTCGGCAGAGGTGCCGGTTCCGCGGCGCATGCCAAACGCGGAATCGACAGTGCCGAGTAGCCTGGGGCGGGCATGTTCGATTCGCTGTCGTCACGCCTCGAAGGCGTCATCAAGAAGATCCGCGGCAAAGGCCGGCTCACCGAGTCCGACGTCGACGAGGTCTTGAAGGAGATCCGTACCGCGCTGCTCGAAGCCGACGTCAACGTCGGTGTCGTGCGCAACGTGGTGTCCCGCATCCGCGAGCAGGCCATCGGCGTCACCCGCAGCCAGGCGATCGACCCCGGCCAGCCTCGGCGGCGAGACTCTCAAGATCACGTATGCAAGTCGGCCACCCACAGTGGTGTTGATGGCTGGTCTTCAAGGTTCCGGCAAGACCACTAATAGCGCCAAGCTGGCCCGTTGGTTCAAGAGTCAGGGAAGGCAACCGCTGCTGGTGGGCGCCGATCTGCAGCGACCAGCCGCAGTGGAACAGCTCCGCACGCTCGGCCGCCAGATCGATGTGCCGGTCTTCAGCGAGCCCGGCGACCCAGTCGCCACTGCTTCCCGCGGCCTGGCCGAGGCCCGGCGCCTCGGCCGCGACGTGCTGATCGTCGACACCGCCGGGCGGCTGTCGATCGACGCCGAGATGATGGCCCAGGTCCGCCAGATCTCAGGGGCGATCCAACCCTACTACACCTTCCTCGTCATCGACGCGATGACCGGTCAGGATGCGGTGTCAGTCGCCGAGGCCTTCCATGCCACGCTCGCCATCGACGGCGTGATCATGTCGAAGCTCGACGGCGACGCCCGCGGCGGCGCGGCGCTGAGCGTGAAAGAGGTGATCGGACGCCCGATCGCCTTCGCCTCCACCGGCGAGAAGATCAACGAGTTCGAGCAGTTCCACCCCGACCGGATGGCCGGTCGCATCCTCGGCATGGGCGACATGCTCACGCTCATCGAACAGGCCGAGCAGGCCTTCGAGAAGGATCAGGCCGAGGCGGCGGCCGAGAAGCTGCTCGAGGGTGAGTTCACCCTCGACGACTTCCTCGAGCAGATGCAGCAGCTCAAGAAGATGGGCCCGATCGGGGGCCTGCTCGGGATGATGCCCGGCATGCCCAAGGAGCTCAAAGGTGCCGAGATCGGCGACGATCAACTGAAGCCGGTCGAGGCGATCATCCGTTCCATGACCCCGCTCGAGCGCCGCAAGCCCGAGCTCATCAACGGCAGCCGCCGCACCCGCATCGCCAACGGCAGCGGCACCACCGTCGGCGACGTGAACCGCCTCGTGAAGCAGTTCGGCGAGATGCAGAAGATGATGAAGCGGATGGGGGCGATGGCCAGGCCCGGAAAGGGCAAGAAGGGCAAGGGCAAGCGTGGTGGGGGCTTCGCCGGTATGCCCGGGATGCCCGGTCTGCCCGGCATGCCCGGCATGCCGAACATGCAAGGGATGCCCGGCCTGCCGAGTGGGTTTCCCGGTGCGAACTAGGTAACCTCAGCCGGTTCATTTCTCAAGGAGTGCAGTCCCGCATGGCAGTCAAGCTTCGCCTCACCCGAGTCGGCAAGAAGAAGCAGCCGCAGTATCGCGTGGTCGCGGCCGACAGCCGTGCCGCGCGTGATGGTCGGTTCATCCAGATCATCGGTACCTACAACCCCCGTACCGAGCCGTCGACGATCAGCATCGACAGCGACAAGGCCGTGAAGTGGTTGATGGACGGTGCCCAGCCCACCGAGCGGGTCAAGAAGCTGCTCGAGGTCACTGGTGCCTGGGAGGCGTTCACCGCCGCCAAGGCCGCCCGGTGAGCAAACCCGCTCACGACGGCGACGGCGATGCCGTAGCCGATGCCGCTCAGGACGACCAGGTGCCTGCGCCGATCGCCACCGCCGTGCTCGAACACGTGGTGCGCTCGATCGTCGATGATCCTGCCGCTGTTCGTGTCGAGGGTGCCGAGGGTCGCAACCGGGTTCGTCTCGAAGTGCGCGTCGGCGACGGCGATCTCGGACGCGTCATCGGCCGCCGTGGCCGCACCGCGCAGAGCATTCGCACCGTGGTCCGTGCGGCCGCGTCGCGTGACGGCGTCGAGGTCGACGTCGACTTCGCCGACTGATCACTGCCGCCTTACCCGTGCCAACACCCGACGGCTTGCTCGAAGTCGGCCGCATCGGTCGGGCCCACGGGGTCAACGGTGCCGTGTACGTGGCGCTCACATCCGATCGCGATGAGCGACTCGCCGCCGGGGCTCGACTGTTCGACGGTCGCAGCTGGCTCGTCGTGGTGTCATCCCGCCCGCAACCGCAGCGCAAGTGGGTGGTCCAGTTCGAGGGGGTGAGCGACCGCAACGCCGCCGAACTGCTCACTGGCCGAGTCCTCTCGGCAGCTCCGGTCGACGACGATGAGGCGCTCTGGGTTCACCATCTCATCGGCGCCCGACTGGTCGATGCCGCCGGAGTGGATCACGGCACATGCGTCTCTGTGATCGCCAACCCGGCGCACGACATCATCGAGCTCGACTCCGGTCATCTCGTGCCGATCACCTTCGTGGTGTCGCTCGCCGACGGAGTGATCACCGTCGAAGCCCCCGCCGGCCTGTTCGACCTCCTCGACTGACACCCCCACCCCCACCCCACCCGAACCCCAACTTTGTCGGTCTCGACCGGTTCAACCTGTTCGGACCGACAAAGTTGGGGGTGGGAAGGGGTCGTCGATGTGGACGACGGCGTCGATGTTGAGCGGGCCGTACAGGTGGGGGAACGGCTCGGGAGCCCCAGCCAGCTGCTCGTACACCAGCGGCGCGGTCAACCGGGTCTCGTCGACGTGCAACAGCACCAGGTTCGTCATGCCGCGGTAGAAGCGCTCGACCACCCCCGGCACCTGCTGTGGTGTGCTGAGGTGGATGAAACCCTCGTCGGCCAGCTCGACGCCGGTCGTCGACGCCGTGTAGGAGCCTTCGACGCACGAACGAAGCCAGCGATCACGGTCGGCGATGTGGAAGATCATGTGCGGTACCTCACCTCGTAGGCTTGCCCTTCGTGCGTGTCGATGTGTTCACCATCTTTCCCGATCTCATCGACCACTTCTGTGCAGAGAGCCTGCTCGGCAAGGCCCGCACTGGAGGGCTGCTCGAGCTGCGGCTCCACGACCTGCGCGATCACGCCACCGGCGTGCACCGCACCGTCGACGACTCGCCCTTCGGGGGCGGAGCCGGCATGGTGATGCGGCCGGAGCCCGTCTTCGCATCGGTGGAGGCAGTCGCCCCGGCCCGACCGCTGTTCCTCCTCGGCCCCGGTGGACGCCGATTCGACCAGTCGATGGCCCGCGAGCTGGCCGCCGGCGGCGGCTTCAGCCTGCTCTGTGGCCGCTACGAAGGCATCGACCAGCGTGTCCGTGAGCACCTCGTCGACGATGAGCTGAGCGTCGGCGACGTTGTGTTGAGCGGGGGAGAGGTGGCCGCGTGCCTGGTCATCGAGGCAGTCACGCGCCTGCTGCCCGGAGCGATGGGCAATGCCGTCAGCCCCGTGATGGAGAGCTTCGGCGCCGGCGGGCTGCTCGAGGAGCCGCAGTACACCCGTCCGGCCGAGTTTCGTGATTGGCAGGTACCCGACGTGTTGCGCAGCGGCGACCACGCCCGGATCGCGAGGTGGCGAAGGGCCCAGGCACTGCACCGCACGCTTCGCTACCGGCCCGATCTGATCGAGGCATCCGGAGGGCTCGGCGATACTGACCGCCGCCTGTTGGAAGAGTTCCCCTCGCTCACCTATCCTTAACCGTTTCGTTCCTCAACCGTTCCGTTCGGAACTGTTCCGCTTTGGCCGCTGGGCCACACCACCGCAGGATGTTCGCGCCATGAAGTCCACCGATCTCGTCGACAACCAGTACCTCCGCACCGACCTCCCCGAGTTCGGGCCCGGCGACGAGGTGAAGGTGCACGTGAAGGTCGTCGAGGGCAACAAGGAGCGCGTCCAGGTGTTCCAGGGCAACATCATCCGCCGTCAGGGCAGCGGTGTCGCCGAGACCTACACGGTCCGCAAGGTGAGCTACGGCGTGGGCGTCGAGCGTACGTTCCCGTTGCATGCCCCCACCGTGGTCAAGCTCGAGGTTCTGCGCAAGGGCGACGTGCGCCGGGCCAAGCTGTACTACCTCCGCGACCGTTCGGGCAAGGCCGCCAAGATCAAGGAAAAGCGAGTCGGCTGACCAGGTCGGCCACAGCGCTGCTTCGGTGCGGACTGAGCACCCACGTTGAGTTCTGACGATCTCGAGAACTTCGAGGCCGAGCGAGAGCTCCAACTCGCGCAGGAGTATCAAGACGTCGCGGCCATGTTCCGCTACGCCGTCGAGACCGAGCGCCGGTTCTATCTGGCGAACGACGTGAAGGTCACCGTCTCCGGTGACGCCGCTCGCCCCGTCATCGAGGTGGAGCTGACCGACGCATGGGTTTGGGACATGTACCGCAAGAGCCGGTTCGTGCCGAAGGTGAAGGTGCTGACCTTCAAGGACGTCAACGTCGAGGAACTGCCGCCGGCCGACCTGTCGATCTAGCCCGGGTCGCGCGCGGTCGGTGGGGTGAGGACCAGGCGGATCGTTGGTACCGAAGCAACGGCTACGAGGTGATCGACCGCAACTGGCGATGCGCCGGCGGCGAGATCGATCTCGTCGTGCGCGATGCGACCACCGTCGTCTTCGTCGAGGTGAAGGCGCGTTTCTCCGATCGGTTCGGCCCGGCCGCCGCGGCGGTCGACCTACGGAAGCAGCGCCGCCTGCGCATCGCCGCGGTGCGCTGGCTCGAGGCGCACCCCGGTCACCGGGGAGCGCTCCGGTTCGACGTGGTGGCCATCACCGGCACCCGTGTCGAGGTGATCGTCGCCGCGTATTGAGCCGGAGCGACGCCGCGCTCCACGGCAGTAGCGTGCGCAGCTGATGGAACTCGAAGGCGCACACGTGCTCGTCACCGGTGCCTCGCGTGGAATCGGCGAGGCCATGGCCCGGCACTTCGCCTCGGCAGGCGCGCGGGTGTCCGTGGCCGCCCGGAGTGCTGCGCCGCTCGAAACGCTCGCCCAACAGATCGGCGCAACGAGCTTCGCGGTCGATCTGCTCGACCCAGCGCAGGTCGATCGGCTGATCTCGGAGGTCGAGCATCGGGCCGGACCGATCGACGTGCTCGTCAACAACGCTGGCGTCGAGAACGACAAGTGGCTCCACCGGGAGTCGGTCGATCGGCTGCGCGATGTCGTTCGCCTCAACCTCGAGGCGCCGATCGTGCTCACCCGCGGGGTGCTGCCAGGCATGCTCGAACGCGGTCGCGGGCACCTCGTGTTCACCAGCTCGCTCGCCGGCACGTCGGCCTATCCCGGGCTCGCCGCCTACTCCGCCACGAAGGCGGGCCTGAACAACTTCGCCGCCGCAGTCCGCCTCGAGCTCCGCGACACTCCCATCCGCACAACCCTGGTGGCCACCGGCCCGATCGACACCCGGATGTGGGCTGTGCTCGAGGAGCACGCCGACCTCGCTCCGATGCTCCGTCGCCTCCGCCGTCTACGGCTGATCCCGATGAAGTCACCAGACCTGATCGGCCGCCTCACCGTGGCTGCGGTGCAAAATGATCGTCGCCACGTGCGGGTTCCACGGCGGTTGGCGATCACGTTCTGGCTGGGCGAGAGCCCACGACGCGTGACCGAGGCGTTGCTCGCCGGCGTGCCGTTCGTGCGATCGGATCCGCCGCCGGAGAACTGAGCTGCGCCGCACCCGCCGACCCGATCGAACCGGCTGCCGACCTGCACAGCGGCCGGTTCAGTAGCGTACGTCGGTGATGCAACCGGCGACGCGTTCCAGAGTGCTGATCATCGGGATCGGCCTCGGGCTTGGTGCGTTCGCGCTCGCCGGCTCGGCTGCCGCTGCGCCGACACCGCCTGAGCCGGTGCCGGTGCCGCCGCTACCCGCGATCATCGACCCGGCGGCGGTGTCGGCGCGACTCATCCCCGTGCCCACCGGATGTTCTGCTCCGCCGACCGAGCAGGTGGTGTTCGTCGGCACCCTCGTGCTCAACGATGCGAGCACCGCCCGATTCGCTGTCGAGCAGGTTCGCTCGGGCAGCGTCGAGGGCTTCGCGGTCGGCGGGTTGATCGATGTGCGCTACGGCGACGAGACCCGCTTCCTCGATCGTGACGTGCGCTACATCGTCGGCGCAGGCGTCGATCCAGACCTGCGGGTGCTCGCCTCACGGGTGACCGAATCGGCGCCGCTGTTCGGTGGCAACGAGATCGCCGGCGTCAACGACTCCGATGTCGCCTGCCCGCTGTTCGAAGATCCAGTCCGCACGCTGCTCGCCGACAACACCAGCGTCGAGTCGGGTGTGCTCTCGCCACTCGGCGATGCGAAGGGACAGATCCTGCGGGCGGTCATGCAGCCGGTCGGCGTAGCCGTGGCGATCCTCTTCGGACTGGTCCTGCTGAAGCACCTCATCTTCGCCCTCGGACGATCGTTGCGCGATCTCGGCTCGGACGACAGCTTGGATCGCGAACGGCGCCACCGCGACGACCTGGCCGCGCCCTGATCAGGAGGTGGCGAAGGCTGCGGTTGCGCGGGCCCGGAGATCGGCGACCGCGTGCGTGAGCCCTAGCGGATCGCGGAACAGCGCGCTACCGGCGACGAGCACGTTCGCGCCGGCGGCGGCCGCGCCGGCCACCGTTGCCGGGCCGATGCCTCCGTCGACCTCGACGTCGACATGACCGGCGAGTCCCGCCCGATCGATCATGTCACGCACCTCGCGGATCTTCGGTTCCATCGTGGCGATGTAGTGCTGGCCGCCGAAGCCGGGGTTCACTGTCATGACGAGAACGAGGTCGTCCAGATCGAGAACGTGGGCGAC
>VFMC01000086.1:0-364 GCA_006515795.1 Acidimicrobiaceae bacterium
CTCTTGCATCGACTACCGATACCGCCCGGGCACCATCCCCATGCTTCGTCAGGGCTACCAGTACGGCCGGCGGATGTCGCGAGTGCTGATGTTCTACGGCGTGCCAGCAGGTGAGCAGTGGTCGAAGCCGTCTGGCGTTTCGCTGCTCAGACCGAACGGCCAGAAGTCACCGGCATCGTTGCTGAAGACGCTGCGACGGGGCTCGCTCGCGGCAGGACGGCTCGGTGGGATCATCGAGACCAAGATCAGTCAACGGCGAGGCAACGGCGCGTGACAGCTGTCGCCGGCACCCGCGCGCCCCACACTGGCGGCGCGTTCGCCGACGGGCGGCTCACACTCGCCGACGCGGGTGGAGCGGCCGTGC
>VFMC01000086.1:370-11436 GCA_006515795.1 Acidimicrobiaceae bacterium
GGTGGAGCGGCCGTGCTCGTCTGCTACATCACGATCAAGTTCGGCCCCTTCGAGCAGCTGTGGTTCTCTCCCGGAATCGTGTCCACCGCGTTCTTGCCGGCACTGGCGATCGGTGTGCTGGCGATCACACCGGGCATTGCCCTGCAGCGGGCCCCGATCAACATGCTCCTGCTCGGCATGCTGGCGTGGTCGACGATGTCGGTCTCATGGAGCGTCGATCAGACGTTCACCTTGTTCCTGATCCGCAGCGAGCTGCCGGCACTGGTGCTGACGTTGTTGGTGGTGGCGTCGATGCGGCTCGAGGTCGTCACCGGCACCCTCATCGCGTATCTCCAGGTGATCATGGCCTGGTCGTTCCTGACATCTCTCGGCCGGCCGGAGTCGCGACGGTCGATGTCCGACGATTTCATCCCGCTGATCGGATGGCGCGGCACCTTCGACCACAAGAACGGGATGGGGATGTTCCTGGTGCTGGGCCTGGCCACCGTGATCGCATTCGAGCATCGGCGTGTCGTGCGGCCGGTCATGATCACGCTCTGCGTCGTCGGTACGTTCGCCACCCGATCGGCCACGGCTGCAAGCGGGCTGCTGGTGATGGTGCTCGTGGCGCTGTGGGTTTCGGCGCTGAGCGTCAGCCGCAACCGACGCGACCAGGCCATCTTCGCGATCTTGTCGGTGATGATCGCCGCGCTCGCCGTGTTCCTCACGCTCGGTCTGCTGCCGTCGTTCCTCACGCTGTACGGCAAGGATCTCACCTTCAGCGGGCGCACGATCATCTGGGCCAACACGATCGACGCGATCGCCGATCGACCGTGGTTCGGCATCGGGTTCACCAGCAACTGGTCGAGTGTTTCCACACCGGTGGTGCTCGACCTTCGCAGAGCGATCGGCTTCGATGCCGCCCATGCCCACAACGGCGCGCTCGAGCTCGTGTTCGAGGTGGGCATCGTCGGTCTTGCCCTCTACCTCGCATTCTTCGTCAGCGTCGTGCGCCGCGGCCTTCGATCGTTGACGACAGCGAATCCGTACGGGCGCTGGGCTCTCGCCACGTGTGCCGCCCTGGCGATCATGTCGGTGTCGGAGGTGCTTTTCCAGGGTGCGTTCCTCGGCTACCTCGCGATCGTGGGGATCGTCACCACGCGAGCCGACCTCGATGCGCGGAGATCAACTGCCGTGCGCCGGATGTAGCCACGCCTCGGCTGCGTCCCGCCACTCCGTCGGAACCTGGGCGATCCTTCGCTCCATCTGGCGACCGGCCATCGCCCTGGGAGCGATCAACGTGACCGCGCACCGCACCAGTTCACGTGGTGAGGGCCCGGCGCGCAGCGCCGCCAGGGCGCGGCGCGCACTGCGACGTCGGGAGGTGAGCAGGTCGGCGGCCAGGAGACTGCGATGTATCTCCCACCATGCCGGCTGCACCCCGAGGCGCGCCCGGGTCGCGGCATGCTTCGCCAGCACCGCCCGGATCGCCGCCTCCATCTTCGACGTGTCGGTGCTGAGCGAGGCGACACCGGTGCGGTAGCCGACGCCGGGCTCGTCGAGGAAGGCCGGGGTGGACAGCTCGGCCAGGCGGATGCACAGATCCCAATCCTCGGCTGAGTCGAGCGCCTCGTCGAACCCACCCACCGATCGGGCCAGCTCCGTCTCGATCAGCAACCCCTGTCCGGCTGCCGGCAGCACGTTGAATGCGAGGAGGCGCTCGAGGAACCGGTCGGTAGAGGGGCAGCGACCATGTCCGATCACGCGCAGATCGTCGTCGATGTCGACCTTGCCGGCGCACGACCAACGCGCCCCTGACGCCTCGATCAGCCGGAGCTGCCGGCGAAGCCGCTCGGGTGAGGTGAGGTCGTCGTCGTCGATGAACGCCACGTACGCGCCGGTCGCGGCCAGCAGGCCGGCGTTGCGCGCCGCGCTGGGGCCTCTTGGTACCTCGTGTCGCAGCACCTGAAGTCGATGGTGCGTGACGTGAGGACCGGCGAGCCATTCGGCCGTTCCGTCCGACGAGGCTTCGTCGACGACGATCACCTCGTAGCAAAGCCCATCGTCGATCGAATCGAGGTAGCCGAGCAGCCGCCGCAACAGCGCGAGCCGGTTGCGGGTCGGGACGACGACCGAGATGTCGGGGGTGGGTTCGTTCGATTCCATGAGCGTCGCGTCGTTGCCACCGGGCGGCGGATAGCGTCGCCACCCTAGCCCGCACCCCTTCGGACGACCCGCTCCACCCCCGCCGCGGAGGCTTCATGGACAACGAGCGCGACACCACCGGATCGCATCGGACACCGCGGGTGGCCGCCTGCATCTGCACCTACCGCCGCAACGAACCGCTTCATCGACTGCTGACCCGACTGGCGTCGATGGCAGCGACATCGGCCGACCGCTACGACCTCGGCGTGGTGGTGGTCGACGACAACCCGGACGGCATCGCCGAAACCGTCGTGCGCGAGTTCGAGGCCGCCTTCCCGCTCGGGGTGCACTACCGACGGGCGGGTCACCAGAACATCTCGATCGGCCGCAACCTCGCCCTCGAGGCGGCGACGCCGTTGGCCGACTTCATCGCGATGACCGATGACGACTGCCTTCCCGACGCGCCATGGATCGACGCGCTGCTGTCCACCCAGGCAGCAACCGGCGCCGACTCGGTGTCGGGACCGATGCTCGTCTCCCTGCCGCACGACGCCCCGGTCTGGCTCGCCGAGCAATCCGTGTTCGACGACGAGCAGGAACGGCATGCCGACGGGGCCGTGATCGCCCTCGGGCAGACGAACAACTGCCTGCTGTCGTGCCGGTGGCTCGAGGCCCATCCCGACCACCGTTTCGACCCCGAGTTCGGCCGAATCGGCGGCGAGGACATGGTGTTCTTCCGTGGTGCCATCCAGCGCGGTCTGCTGTCGGTGCACTCCGCCGCGGCAGTGGTGCGCGCCGACGAGCCGCTCGAGGAGGTCACCCTCCGCGCCCTCGTCAGGTCGCGGTTCTGGTGGGGCAACAGCGAAGCGATCACCAACCTGCAGCTCCACGACGCCACACGGTTCCGCGTCGCCCTGCGCGGCGGCCGCAGAACGCTGCGAGCCGTGCTGCGGCCCATCGGGCGCCTGCTCAGGCTACGACCGCCCCATCTTCGGGCGGCGACCATCGCCGCCGCCCGCGGCTGCGGCATGGTGGTCGGCGCACTCGGCTTACGGGTCAACCACCACTGATCGCACCCGTTTCGCCGCGCCCTCGGATCACCTCGGAGAGCATCTGCTCCACCGCACGTGCCGTTCGAGCAAGCGTGAACCGCGCCGACACCAGGTCGATCCCAAGTCGTACGAGCTCGGATCTGTCGCAGCTCAGCATCGTGCGCAGCGCGGCCGCGATGGCGGCACGGTCGGGTGTCACCAGACAGCGTTCGAGCTCGCCGGTGAGGATCTCCGGTACGCCGCCGCGCCGTCCTGCGAGCACCGGCACGCCCGACGCCATCGCTTCGATCAGCACGAGCCCGAACGGTTCGTCCCACCTGCTCGGCATGGCCAGGAAGTCGAACGCGTGGTAGAGCCTGGCCACGTCGGTGCGCTGCCCGAGCCACAGCACCGAGGCCGGCGACTTGGCGCGCAGCCGCTCGCTCAATCGTCTCCCCTCGTCGCCGGAGTCGCGGGTGGGAGCGCCGGCGATCACCAGGCGGGTCGGCGCCAGCTCGTCGCTGACGTCACAGTAGGCATCGATCAGTTCCTCGACCCCTTTCAACAGATCGATCCGCCCGACGTAGCCGATCACCGTCTCGTCGGCGCCAAGGCCGAGCTCGTCTCGGATCCGGTCGCGCTCGAACTGCGTAGGTGGGTGATAGGTGGCGGGGTCGATCCCGTTGTGGATGACCCGCACCTTGTCTGCCGGTAGCCCGCTGCTCACCCATTGGTTGCGGGTGAAGTCGGACACGGCGGCAAAGGCCTCGATGTGGGTGCGCTTCGAGTACACGGTGTCGTCCATCTCCCAGCGATGCCGACCGCGCACGAGGCCCTTCCATCCGGCGCGGAGGTGAAACGGCGGCAGATGCAGATGCGCCACGACCGGGCGATCCGTTTCGCGAGCCGCATCGAGCGTGGGTCGGAACAGGTGCGGCGAGTGGACGTAGGCCACATCGGCTCCGGCCACGGCCTCGGACCTCGACAGTGCACCTTCGAGTGGAGCCATCTCGGCCACGGCGCCCCAACGCTCGGCGAGGTCGCCGGCCGCCCCGAACGACACGACGACCTGCCACCCCAGCGCCGCCAAACCCTCGGCGATGGCCAGTTCGAACAGCTCGAGGCCCCCGGCGCCCTCGAGGTGCTCGGAGACGAAGGCGACCCGGCGCGCCGGGCGATCATCCACCGCGCGGGTCCTCGGCGAGGCGATCGTCGTCGGGCAGCCCCGCTGCTTCGGAGACGAGATCGAGCGCCGTGTCTTCGAGTGCCGTTCGCCCGACGGCATCGATCCGGTCGTTGTCGGCTCGTTGGTAGCGAAGCAGGAAGTACCAGGCGAGCACAGCGAGCAGCGCCTCGCCGATCATCGTGCCGAGCACGGCTCCACGCCAGTTCATGATCGGCACGAGGACGATGTAGAGCACCATGCTGACGACCGCGGTGACGACCAGCAGGATCGATCGCATGAACGTCTTGCCGAGGCCCATCAGGCCGTTGCTCGGAAACAGCGCCAGGCTGCGCAGCAGCACCAGCGGCGAGAGCCACCGCACCATCTCGACCGAGCCGCGGAAGTCCTCACCGACGAGCCGCGGCAGGACCGGGGCGATGAGCACCACGAACCCGGCGAAGACCAGCCCGTAGGACGCGGTGACCGCGGCGAACTTGATCGAGCGCCGCAGGTGCTGGTTGCGTTCGCCCTCCTGGTGCTGCAGGAACCGTTGATGGCTGACGCCGAACAGCACCCCGACCGGCAGCAGCCCGAGTTGCACGATCCGGTACGCGGCGGCGTAGAGACCGGTCTCCTCGCGGTAGCCGTATGCCGCGAGCACGGCCTTGTCGCCGTCGTTCTGGAACGACATGCCGGTGATGCCGAGCGAGTACTGCATGCTGGTCTTGGCGTCGCGCGATCGAATCGTGCCTGGCCACGGTGAGAACCGGTAGCGATTCGCGACCATCTGCAGTGCGATCAACGACATCACCGTCGATACGACGAGGTAGACGTAGCCGAGGCTGGCCACGGTGAGCCGATCAGTGGCACTCAGCACGACGATGATCGCGAGGCGGATGACGAGCGGGATGAGGCGGAGCTGCGTTGCCGGGATGTAACCGGCGATCGACTGCACGGTGGTGAACGCGATCGAGCCGATCGGCAAGCTCACGAACTCGAGCAGGATGATCGCCGAGGTCGTGGACAGCCCGAGCGTGGGTACCACGAGCGAAGCGACGACGACCCCCAGCACGGTGAGCGCAGTCCCGAAGATCAACGTGAGCGTGAGGCACGAGCGCACCACGCTCTCGACGTCGGCCTTGTCGCGCACCACGTGCTGCATCAGTGCCAGCGGCACGCCCGAAGCGGCGAGGTTGCCGAGCGGGCCGACGATGGCGTACAGCGACGCATAGTCGCCGTAGCCGATCGGACCGAGCGTGCGGCCGAGCAGGGTGAAAGCGACGATCGTGGAGACCAGCGCGACGCCCTCGTAGGTGAAGCCCCACATGCTCTCGCGGGCCAGACCTCCCGATTCCTGGAGGCGTCCGAGCATCGATCTCAGCTTGCCGAACCCGTTCGGCGATCCAGCCCCGCTCATCGAGCGACCGTCTCCCGAGCTCGCTCGCTGGTGGTCAGAACGATGGGCATCTCAGGAGTCCTTGTCCGCGGCGTGTCGAGCGATCTGCGCTGGGCATCCTAGAGGCCGCGGTGCCACGATCGCCGGTGATCCGAACCGCGCTGGGTGTCGTAGGATCACCCTTCGCGGTCCGGATAACTCCGAAAAGGCCCTACACAATCCTCACCCGACTCGGCAGAAAGGCTCGGGCGACATGCAGGCAACTCTGCGGCGGGATGCAAGATTGCCCGTCCCTCTCGGCCTCGACGTGGTCGGCAAGACCATCGCCGCGCTGCTGGCGGTCGCCGCCGTGATCGGCGCCATCGTCACCGTGCGCCACGACCCGACCACGTCGGTCGAGGGGCGCGCGGCCACGGTGTGGATGTCGGGAGAGGCCCGCGGCCGGGTGGTGCTTTCGGCCGCTCGCGGCGAACGGCCAAGCATCGCCATCGAGCTCGACAGCGCGCCGAGCAGCTACGACCTCGCCGACCTCGGCACCGTGGTGCTCGTGCACGACCGCCTCGACGGCTCGATCACCGAGCTCGACGGCCGCGACGGGCTCCAGCGCGCCACGAGCACCGGACCCATCCCCACCGACGAACGGGCATCGCTGGTCGCGGCAGGAGACTCGGCCTATCTCGTCGACCCTGCAGCGCACACGGTGCAGCGCCTCGACGCCGACGGCAGCCGCGGCGAGGTCACCACCGTCGAGAACGGTTTCACCGATTGGGTCGGCACGTCCGACGGCACGCTGTGGCTCGTCAACAGCGCGCGGGGCACTTACGGCAGCTTCGGCGCGGCACTGCGCCTCACGGCCGCAGGCGCCGAGCCCGCCGTGTTCGACCCCACGACGAATCGGGTGCGGTGGCTGCGCCGCACCACGTCGGTCGAGGTGCAGGGAACGGGGCAGCCCGGTACGGGAGTCGCGATCCAGGAACCCGACCCGGCCGCCACCTGCGTCGGCGTCGCCACCGGCGACACGCTGTCGTGCCTCAGCGCCGACGGCACCTCGCGGTCGGTCACCATCGCACCCCTCGACGACCTCGACTCGGCTCAGCTCGTCATGAACGAGTCGAACGCCGTGCTCACCTGGCCTGGCAGCGAGGTCGTGGTCATCCTGTCGTGGGACGACGGCTCGGCCACGACCAGGCAGCGAGCCGACCCATCGCCGCGACGGATCGTCGGATCCACGTCGTCGGGGCCGATCGTCGTCGACGATCCCGGATCTCGGTTCGCCTTCAGCGTCGATGACGGGGCGTTCGTGGCACTCGACAAGTTCTCCAAGCGCACCGTGGTGATCAGCTCCGACGGGTCGGCCGCAGGAGGTGTCGGCGCGCTCGACGACGAAGCCGACATCGCCGGTGTCTTCTCCGGCGGCGATTCGCAGAGCGCGCCACCCGATGACGACGGTGCGAACGACCCGCCCGAGGCGAACCCCGACCGGATCACCACGAGGGTCGGTCGATCGGTCACGATCGGAGTGCTCGCCAACGACACCGACCCCGACGGCGACCCGCTCTCGGTGGTAGAGGCCGGCCCCCTCGACCCCGGCGACGGCGTCGTCACCGTGCTCGAGGGCAGCCGGATCAACTACGTGGCGCCGGCGACCTCCGTCGACCGCACCATCACGTTCGCGTACGGCATCGCCGACATCGGCAACCTCCGGTCCGAGTCGACGGTCACCGTCGAGATCATCGGCAGCGGACGCAACACCGACCCCGTGCTCGGCGACGATTCGGTCACGACCCAGATCAACGCGGCCGTCGACATCCCCGTGTTCGCCAACGACTCCGACGATGAAGGCGACCCACTCACCATCACCGCAGTCACCCGGCCGGAACACGGATCTTCGGCGATCGGCGCCGACGGGATCATCCGCTTCGAGCCATCCCCCGGCTACACCGGCACCGACTCGTTCACCTACGAGGTGCACGACGGCTACGGCGGTGAGGCCGTTGCTGCGGTGCAGGTCATCGTGGAACGGCCCGTCGATGTGAACCGTCCTCCGATCGCGATCGACGATCGATCCTCCACGCCGAGCGGGCAACGCGTTCGCATCGACGTGCTCGCCAACGACTCCGATCCCGATGGCGACAGCATCCGGGTGGTCGGCGTCAGCGCCGTGCCCGGCATCGAGGTCACCGTCGTCGACAACCGGTCGGTCGACGTGCTTCCAGGCCCAACCGTCGCCGGCCTGATCGCGTTCGACTACACCGTGTCCGACCCCGACGGTCTCGAGGCCACCGCCCAGGTCGTCGTGTTCGTCCAACCGGTCAGCGCGCCGCTGAGGCCCACAGCGGTCGACGACTTCGCCACATCGGCGTCGATCGCCACATCGATCGACGTGGTCGCCAACGATGTCGATCCGAGCGGCAGCCAACTGATCGTCGATCAGTGGACCCAACCCCCGGTCGGGCGCGGAACCGTCATCCGGCTGTCGCCCACGACCTTGCAGTTCACTCCGGTCTTGGGTGAAACGGGAACGGTGCGCTTCAACTACACGGTGAAGAACGTGGCGGGGCTCTCGGCGTCGGCGACCGTGTCGGTTGAGGTCACCCCGCGAAGCGGATCCGGGCCCGTTGCCCGCAACGACAGCGTGCAGATCTTCCCGGGCGAGATCGCCACCGTCGCGGTGCTGCTCAACGACACGCACCCCGACGGTCTCCCGTTCGACTTCGCCGGAGCACCGGTCACCCGTGGTGGCACGGCGTCGATCAACGCCGACCGGGCGATCGTGTTCACGCCCCCCAACGACCAGCTCGCGACCTACGTCATCACCTACACGATCCAAGACGCGTTCCAGGCCCAGTCGCGGGCCACGCTGTCGGTGTCGGTCGTGGGCCGCCCGTCGACCAATCAGCCGCCGATCGCCGTGAACGATCTCCAGACGGTGCAGGCCGACACCCCGGTGACGATCGACGTGTTGGCCAACGACAACGATCCCGACGGCGATTCGCTGCAAATCATCGAAGTCGAACAGGCGTCGTCGGGACGCGCCGAGCTCGCCGCCAACCGCATCCGTTACACGCCCACCACGGGCTTCTCCGGAATCGCCACGGTGGGCTACACGGTCAGCGACCCAGACGGCCACGAGGCACGGGCAACCGTCACCTTGCTGGTCGCCGATCGGGTCAAGCTGCCGCCCGTCGCCGTCGCCGATCTGGCCACGCTGGTCACCGGCACCTCCGACACCGTCAACCCGGTCGGCAACGACATCGACCCCGACGGTGTCAGCGCCGACCTCAGCCTGTCCTCGGTGGGCGCCGCGTCGCCGGCGGGCGGCGTCACCCTCGTGATGGTCGGCCAATCTGGCCGACGCCTACATCAGCCTGTCGGTCGCAACGACCCTGTCCGTGCTCGACAACGATGTCGACCCCGACGGAGGGGCGCTCACCCTGGTGAGCGTCAGCGCCCCGGTGCCGGCGATCGCCGGCACGACCGCGATCGTCGCCAACCAGATCGTCTTCACTCCGATCGGCAACTTCAGCGGGTCGGTCGGCTTCAGCTACACCGTCCGCGACGCGCAGAACGCCACCGACACGACCACAGTCGCGATCACGGTCAGCGCGTGCCCTGCTGTACCTGTGCTCAACCCGATCTCGGTCATCACCGGCTTCGAGACCGCCGTCGCGTTTGGCCTGTTCGGTGACGGCGGCACGGCGCCAGCCGGCACAACCACGACGATCACGGCCCCTTCCGCCGGCACGGCAACGCTCAACGCGGCCGGCACCGCCGTCACCTACGTGCCGGCGGCCGGCTTCAACGGCATCGCCACGATGGGGTACTCGGTTCGGACCACGTGCGGCAACGTCGCCAACGACTTCATCTCGATCACCGTCAACCGGGCGCCGAACGCGGTCGACGACGGCGCCGCGCTCAACCCGATCAACACCGGCCGCGGCCAGCCGGTGATCGTGCCGGTGCTGGCCAACGACACCGATCCCGACGGCGATGCCCTGCACGTCGTGTCGGTCGGTCTGGGCGTCAACGGCGTGCCGTCGCTGTCGGCCGGTGTGGTCACCTTCACCCCCGCGACCGGCTTCACGGGTCAGGCAGGCTTCACGTACTTGATCGCCGACGTCGGCGGGCTCACCGATACGGCGACGGTCATCGTCAACGTGGCCAACGCACCACCGGTGGCGGTGCCCGACACCTCCACCACGGCACGCCTCCTGCCGATCGTCGTAGCCGTCATCGCCAACGACACCGACCCCAACGGCGACGAGCTGTCGTTGATCGGCACACCGGCGATCGTCTCGCCCCCGGCCGGTGCGGGCTCGGTGACAGCCAGCGGCAACAGCATCGCCTACACGCCGGGCACCTACCTGGGTCCGGTGGTGATCAGCTACACGGTCTCCGACGGCCTCGACACAGATACGGGCACGCTCACCGTCAACGTCACGAACCGCCCGCCGATCGCGGTGGCCGACGTCGACTTCCTCGATCTCGCCCTGGCGAGCTCGGTTGTGAACCCCGTGCTCGCCAACGACAGCGACCCCGACGGCTCCACCGCCGACCTGACGCTCAGCGTCACACCGATCGACCCCTCAGTCGGTACCGTCACCGCCTCGGGCGGATCGATCACGTTCACCCGTGCCGCGACGCTTCACCGTCACCGACAGCACAGCTCCACCGGCAACCGCCGCCCCGCCGGCGTCCACCTGATCCCACCGCACCTGATCCCACCGCACCCGATCCCACCGCTACCCGATCCCACCGCCACCGACCCGATGGAACCATGACCGACACCCCCACCACCACCATTCGCCAGCTCACCCGTGAACAGGCGACCGCCGCCGTGCAGCAGCTGCAGTACACCATCGAGACGATGATCCGCGGCAAGTCCGGCCAGGTCCGTCTCGCGATCTCGTGCCTGCTGGCCGAGGGTCACCTGCTGATCGAGGACAAGCCGGGCACCGGAAAGACGTCGCTCGCCAAGGCCATCGCCGCGGCGATCGGTGGGCACGTGAAGCGGGTGCAGTTCACGCCCGACCTGTTGCCATCCGACATCACCGGCGTCTCGGTGTTCAACCCGGTGAAGGGCGAGTTCTCGTTCCGACCAGGACCTGCGTTCACGAACATCCTCATCGCCGACGAGATAAACCGCGCGTCACCGAAGACGCAGGCCGCACTGCTCGAGGTGATGGAGGAGAGGCAGGTCACCTACGACGGGGTCAGTCGCCCGGTGCCGAGCCCGTTCATGGTTGTTGCCACACAGAACCCGCTCGACTTCCAGGGCACCTATCCCCTGCCGGAGGTGCAGCTCGACCGGTTCGCGATGAAGATCTCGCTCGGCTACGCCGACCGCGCC
>VFMC01000484.1 GCA_006515795.1 Acidimicrobiaceae bacterium
TACTTCTGCCAGGTGCAAGAGACCGAGAACTACGGCTACACCGAGCACATCCCCGACGGCCCCACCACGCAAAGGTTCCAGGCGGTCGCCAAAGAACTCGGCATGGTGATGGTGCTGCCGATGTACGAGATCGTGCAGCCAGGCCTGTACTACAACACCGCCGCCGTGATCGATGCCGACGGCGCGTACCTCGGCAAGTTCCGCAAGCAGCACATCCCGCAGACCAAGGGCTTCTGGGAGAAGTTCTACTTCCGGCCCGGAACCGGTGGATACCCGGTGTTCGAGACCGCCGTCGGCAAGGTTGGCGTCTACATCTGCTACGACCGCCACTTCCCGGAGGGGTGGCGCGCCCTCGGGCTGAACGGCGCCGAGATCGTTTTCAACCCGTCGGCAACCCACCGTGGCCTCAGCGAGTACCTGTGGCGGATCGAGCAGCCGGCGGCAGCGGTTGCCAACATCTACTACGTCGGCGCGATCAACCGGGTCGGCATCGAACCACTCGGCGAGAACGACTTCTACGGCCAGAGCTACTTCGTCGATCCAGAGGGCAAGTTCGTCGGCGAGGTCGGCGACCCGTACAAGCCGGAGCTCGTCGTCCGCGACCTCGACATGGGCAAGATCCGGGAAGTGCGCGACCGGTGGGCGTTCTATCGTGACCGTCGCCCCGACGCCTACGGCGAGCTCGTCGAGCACTGAGCGGCCGGCGCGACCGACCTCACACGGCACCCCACACGCACCCCACAGGGAGGGATTCATGGCTAAGACACTGATCAAGAACGGCACGGTCATCTCCACCACCGGAGCGATCGCGCAAGACGTGCTGATCGATGGTGAGACGATCATGGCGCTCGGCGCACCCGGCTACTTCGCCGGCGCTGAAGAGGGCTGCGACAAGGTGATCGATGCTGCCGGCAAGTACATCATCCCCGGCGGCGTCGACGTGCACACCCACATGGAGCTCCCGTTCGGAGGCACGTTCGCCAGCGACACCTTCGAGACCGGCTCGCGCGCTGCGGCATGGGGCGGCGTCACCACCATCATCGACATGGCCGTGCAGCGCGCCGGTGAAAACGTGTTCGACGGCCTCGCCGAGTGGCATCGCAAGGCCGAGGGCGAGTGCGCCATCGACTACGGCTTCCACCAGATCATCGGTGGCGTCGACGACCAGTCGCTGAAGGCACTCACCTACCTCACCGAGCACGAGGGCATCAGCAGCTTCAAGCTGTTCATGGCCTACCCGGGAGTGTTCTACAGCGACGACGGCCAGGTCCTGAAGGCAATGCAGACCGCTGCCGACTGCGGGGCGATGATCATGATGCATGCCGAGAACGGCATCGCCATCGACGTGCTCGTGCAGCAGGCGCTGGCCCGCGGCGAGACCGACCCGAAGTACCACTCCTACACGCGCCCCTCGCCACTCGAGGCCGAGGCCACCCACCGCGCCATCGTGCTCAGCCACGTGGCCGGCAACGTGCCGCTGTACATCGTGCACATGTCGGCCGGCGATGCGCTCAACGAGGTGGCGGC
>VFMC01000485.1 GCA_006515795.1 Acidimicrobiaceae bacterium
ACCTCAACTGGGCGAACCCCGCCGTGATGCACGAGTTCACCGAGATCCTGCGGTTCTGGTCCGACCGTGGCGCAGACGGCTTCCGCATCGACGTCGCCCACGGACTCACCAAGGATCCGGCGCTGCGCGACAATCCCGCGCTGCGTGCGCCTACCGCCGACATGCACCCGATGGAGGTGTTCGCGTCTTTCCAGCACATCCACGACCTGCACCGCCACGAGACCGTGCTGCTGTTCCAGTCGTGGCGTGCCGCCGTCGCCGATCGAGATGTCGTGCTCGTGGGCGAGATGGACACGCGCGACGTGGATCGCTTCGCCGAGTACGTAAACGACCAGACTGCCCTTCACGCGGGTTTCGTGCTCCAGATCGGGCTCACCGAATGGGATCCCGCCGACATCATCGCGACGATGCTCGAGTACCAGCAGAAGTCGGCCGGGGGGGTCGCCTGGGAGGTGTCGAACCACGACCAGGCCCGCGGCGTGTCGCGCTACGGTGGGGGCGAGGTGGGGCTGCGCCGCACCCTGGCGCTCACCACGATGATGGCCGGCTTCGACGGCATGGTCTTCTTGTACCAGGGCGAAGAGCTGGGCCTTCCCGACGCACTGGTGCTGGGAGGCGTGGAAGACCCGATGGCGAGCCGCAACAGCGAGGGCACGTGGGGGCGCGACGTGGCACGTGGGCCGATGCCATGGACCAGCGCGCCGGCGAATGGGTTCACCGACGCGAGCTCGGCGTGGCTGCACACCGAGCCGTTGCCGGTGGAGCTCACCGCCGACCACCAGCTCGGCGATGCCGGCTCCAACTGGCATCGCTACCGTCGGCTCACGCTGCTGCGCAAGCGGTATCCGGCTCTGTGGCGCGCCCCGTTCGACCTCGCCGACCGCGGGGACCGCCACGTGATCATCGCCCGCGACGACCTGCGCGTGGTGGCGAACCTCGGCACTGAGGCGTTGGCAGTGCCCTCCTTCTACCTGGCGCAGGTGCTGTTCAGCTCGTGTGACGACGCGCTGCGGGTCGACGGCGACACCACCTGGGTTTCCCCGGAGACCGCTGTCGTCGCTCGTGCCCGAGCCAGCTAGCCTCGGCGGGGGACACCATGGCGGACACCGAACAAGGCAACATCGGTCCGGTGACGATCGACGACGTCGCTCGCGAGGCGGGTGTGTCCACCGCGACGGTCAGCCGTGCCCTTCGCAACCACCCGTACGTAGCCGAGACCACCCGCCAGCGCGTGCTGACCGCGGTCGAACGTCTGCAGTACGTGGCCAACTCCAACGCCTCCCGCCTGGCTTCGGGCCAGAGCCGGACGATCGGCCTGCTGGCGCCGCTGCTCACCAGTTGGTACACCAGCGAGGTCGTCGCCGGGGTCGAGGAGGTGCTCGCCCAGGCCCGCTACGACCTGCTCATCGGTACCGCGAACCCGCTGGCACGCGAGCGGATGTTCCGCGGCGACGCCCGGTTCCACCAGCGCATCGACGGCGTGATCCTCGTCGACGTGTTCTGCAGCGAGCATGGGGCGACGCAGC
>VFMC01000486.1 GCA_006515795.1 Acidimicrobiaceae bacterium
CAATCTCGCGACGGCAGTAAGGGGGACGTGGAACGGTTGACCGCGACACTTGCCAACCTCGACCGCGACATCCTCGTCGAGTCGGATCGGCTGGCCGAATGCGAGCGGTCGTGCACGGCCACGACCGCGACCACGGTCGCGACTACGCCCACGCCAACGACCGTGCCCGCAACCGCCAACACCACGCCCCCCCCAACCGCATGTTTCGGTGATACGTGCGGCGACGATTGGAAGGCTTGCTCGGAATCGGGCACGTGCACGCCGGTCGAGACCGACTGTGGCCTTCCGGGAGCCTGCGATCCGCCGTGCTTGTCAGACGGCACCTGCGTCGATGTGACCAACGAGGTGGCGTGGACGTGCGATGACTGCGACGCCGACCCTGGGTTCCAGGTGAAGCAGGTCGACCTGATCGACCCGCGGGCGTTTGCCGGTTTTGTCAATCCATCGAGCCTGAACGCCACGCCGCTGCTCGTCATCCCCCCGATTCCTCAGCAGGATGTGCGCACCTGGTTCAACCCACTGGGCCTGCTCGCGCGGACGCTCGTCGAGTCACTGCAACGCTGGCGCGGCAGCATCGGCCCCGCGCCCTTGATCAACTTGCGCGACCTGAGGGCCATCGAACCGTTTAGCCGGGGTCAGGCCGCCGGATTGCCGAAAGGTGTTCACCTTTTGCTGGTCGACGCCGGGGGATCAACCGGGAAGACGTTGAGCCTGCAAATCCTGAACTTGAGCGGGAAGGCGGTGCGCCTGAAGTCCCTGCCGTTCTCAGTTGAACCAATCAAGCAACAGGCGCAGCAGCGCGTGCAGCAGGCGTTCAATCGTCTGGCGAAGGCCGCGCCCGTCCGGCTCGATCTGTCTGCCTACTGCGTCGAATTGCTGAAGGCGCCGCCGCGGCCCGGCACCATCTTGCGGCTCGCACCGCCGGCCGTGCAGCAGAAGTTCGCGCCGATGAGCAAGGTCCTCCAGTCGGCGTACCGCGTGCAGCATTCGGGGTTGCTGCGCCCCGACAGCAACCCGGCCGCCTACACCGATTCGATCAAGCAGTGGGCGGTGTGGTCGGTGGAGCAGAAGTTCAACCAGACCCGCTTCACCGACGCGTTCGTCACTCACACCAAGAAGAACGTCGAGTCGGCCGGGCAGCAGTGGACCCGGCAGGCGGAAGAAGTCACTCGCAAGGTTTCCCCCAATCGCTGGCAGGACATCGTCAAGGTGCTGGCCGGCGCAGGCATGCAGGTGTCCCAGTAGCAGGAGATCAACTCATGACCCGTCCCGTTCTTGTTGCCGTTGCGGCCGTTGTCGTCGTCATGTCGTTGTCGAGGTCGCCGCACTTGGCGGCGCAGCCCGCGAACCAGACGGCCAGCCAGCCGTTTCCGATCCAGATCAGCGGCGCCGTGCCGGGCTTGAATCTCGAGCTGTTCCTGAACGCGGGAAAGGTCGCGGACGTGCCGATCAACCCCCAGGGCGAGGGGTCGTGGGTACTCGACCTGGGCAACCTCGGCAAGACCAGGATGCACGTGACCGACTTCGCCGGCGAGGGCGTGACCATTCCCGAAGACGCGAAGTGCAGGCGCCGCCCGGTCGGCGGGGCCTGGTGGAGCGATTGCGGCGTCACGCGGATCACGCTCGACCTGACCAGGTTCGGCATGCGCGTGATTGGTTGCGGCAGCATGTTGACCCAACCCAAGGTCTATGGTCCCGTCGGCGGCGCCATCATCGTCGGCGGGCTGGTGTTGACCGGCGGGGGAGACAGTAGCCCGACCACACCGACGACGACATTCACACCGACGCCGACCAACACGACGAGCACCGTGACGCCGCCGGTGACGACACCCGCACCGACACCCACACCGACACCGACACCGACACCAACTCCCGCACCAGTGGAGTTCTCGGTCAACGTGGTGCCGACCTGGAATCACCCCGGTGGCCCCGAATCATTTGTTTGCGGCTTCATCGCGACGACTCCGGGACAGCCCGGAGCCGCTTTCACCATTCAGACCACTGGCGTCGGGGTGGTCTCGGGCCAGAGTCTTGCCGGGGTGCTCAGTCAAAGCGGCCGCGCGACGTTCCAGGTACGGATCAATTCCTTCGGCGCGTACAACGTCGCCGTAAGCGTTACCGTTGGCAGCGTCACGCGGACCGCCACCGGGTCGGCGAACGTCACGTCGGCCAACAATACCTGTCCCTCTTCGTAGCCCGAATCGGTCGGACGCGATAGAATCGAGGGAGTGGCAACGACCGCCCGGCTCCAGGACATTGCCGCCGCCGTCGGCACGCCCTGCTACGTTTACGACGCCGGCCTGATCCGGACGGCGTACGCCACGCTGGAGACCGCGTTCGACGGCTACCCGCACGCCATTCACTACGCGCTGAAGGCCAACTCCGCCCTGGCCGTGGTGCGGCTGCTGCACGCGCTCGGCAGCCATGCCGACGCCAACTCGCTCGGCGAGGTCGATGTCGCGATGCGGTGCGGGTTCCGGCCCGATCAAGTCGTGTTCACCGGTGTCGGCAAGAGCGCCGCCGAGATCGATCGCGCGGTGGCCCTGGGGTTACTGGCCATCAACGTCGAGTCGCCCGGTGAACTCGACCGCATCGATCAGCGGGCCATCGCGCAGGGAACGGTCGCCCGCGTCGCGTTGCGCGTGAACCCAGACATCGACGCCAAGAGCCATCCGCACATTTCCACCGGGCTCAAGTCGAACAAGTTCGGCGTGCCGATCGACGAGGCGCCGGCGCTGTTCCGCGAGATGGCGAGCCGCCGCGGCCTGGTGCCGGTCGGCGCGCACGTGCACATCGGCTCGCAGATCACGACGCTCGAACCCTTGAGCCGCGCGGCCGAGGCGGTGGTCGCGCTGGCACAGGCGCTGCGGCAGGAAGGCATCAACCTGCAGCACCTCGACATGGGCGGCGGGCTCGG
>VFMC01000487.1 GCA_006515795.1 Acidimicrobiaceae bacterium
GGCAACCGCTTCGAAGGCCGGCTGGGCCGCACCCGACGCGTCCACGCGGGCCACACCCATCGATGACGGCCCGATCTCGTCGTGGAACGCCAAGGTCATGACCGTCAACGGCACCGTCAGCGCGACCGGCGTGCTGATGGTGTTGCTGCTCGTCGCCGCGGTGTTCGGCTGGCAGAGCGGTCCCGATCTCGACGCCGGCCAGACCCGCTTTCCGGCACTGGCGATGGTCGGTGTGATCGTCGGCTTCGGATGTGCCATCGCGGTGATGTTCAAGCCGATGATGGCCCGGGTGCTCGGCCCGATCTACGCGATCGCCGAGGGCTTCTTCCTCGGTGCCATCTCCAAGGCCTACAACGAGTTGCAAGACGGCATCGTCGTGCAGGCAGTCGGGGCCACGCTGGGTGTGTTCCTGGTGATGCTGGTGCTCTACCGCACCCAGATCATCAAGGTCACCGACCGGTTCCGGCGCATCATCATCGGCGCCACGATGGGGCTGATGGCGTTCTACCTCGTGGCGTTCATGATCAGCCTGTTCGGAGGCAGCGTCAGCTTCCTGTCGTCGGCCAGCCTGCTCGGCATCGGGTTCAGCCTGTTCGCGGCCGGCCTGGCGGCGATGAACCTGGCGCTCGACTTCGACTTCATCGAAAAGGGCGCCAAGGCCGGACTGCCGAAGGGCATGGAGTGGTTCGCCGCCTTCGGCCTGCTGGTCACCCTGGTCTGGCTGTACCTCGAACTGCTGCGGCTGCTCAGCAAGCTCAACCAGCGCTGAGCGTCGCCAGGAATCCCAACAGCGCGTCGTTGAACGCGTTGGGCGCCTCTTGCTGCACCCAGTGCCCGGCGTCGGCGATCATCGTGTGGCCGCGGAAGTCGGGCAGCAGGGTGTGCATCCGTTCCACACCCGTGGGGTCCATCGTCAGCACCGGGTCGAGTGCTCCGGCGATGAAGTAGCTCGGCATCGTGAGGGTGTCGGGAGCGAGGCCTTTCACGACCTCGAAGTTGGCGTCGAGGTTGCGGTAGTAGCTCAGTGGCCCGAAGAACCCCGAATGGGTGAAATCGGCCACGTACACCTGCAGGTCGGCTTCGGTGAGCCACGGACCCTCCGGACCGGTGAACGGCAACGCCGGCGCCTCGGGCAGCATCGTGAGGAAGCCGGTGCCATCCATCGGTGGCAGCTCTGCCGGAACCGCGCGGCCCCGGATCCCGGCGGCCGACGCACCCCAGAGGATGCCGACCATCGTGCGCCGCGGGTCGGAGCCGAGCTCGGCATCTGCCGGACCCACCTGCTGGAAGTAGAGGATGTAGAAGAACCTGTCGCCGTAGACCATCGACATCAGTTGCGTCGGAGGCGCCGGCCACTGCACGAACGGCACGCTCACACCCACCACGGCGCGCACCCGTTGCGGGTGCAGCCGCGCCGTCTCCCACACGATCATCGCCCCCCAGTCGTGGCCGACGAACACGGCATCGTCCTTGCCGTAGTGGTCGAGCAGCGCCACCAGGTCGCCGGTGAGGTGGCG
>VFMC01000488.1 GCA_006515795.1 Acidimicrobiaceae bacterium
GTCGCTCCGCGCCGTCAAAACCCACCTCCATGTCCTCGAGACCGAAGGCTGGCTCGTCGTCGTCGAACGCGGCGGCCTCAAAGGCGAGCACCGCCGCGCGAACTCCTACCAAGCGCGCGACCCCAGAACCGCACCCATGCACGAGATGCACGGGTCAAACCACCCCGACGACCGCGCACCCGTGCAGGAGATGCACGGGTCCCACACCACCAACAATCCCCAACCCATGCACGAGGTGCACGGGTCAGCCCCGAGTTATCCCGAACCCGTGCACGAGGTGCACCCGTGCACCAACAGCACCCGTGCACCCGACGACGCGTACCCGTGCACCTCACGACGCGTACCCGTGCAGGAGGTGCACCCCATCTCTTCAAGAACTCTTCAAGATTTCAGAGAGAGCGCGCACGCGCGAGACGCGCCCCGACCCCGAGCACCGATCCCGCCAGAGTTCAAACCGCCCCCCCACATCGTGCAGCAGCTCGCAGACGAAGGCCGGTCCGCCCGCCTCCAAGCCGCCGAGTTCCCGAAATTCGTCGATCACGCCCGAGCCAACGACCGACGCGTCGTCGACTGGGACGCCGCCTACAGCCTCTGGATCCGGCGCGCCAAACCCGACCAGCTCCCACGCGCCGCCCGGTTCGTGTGCACGAACTGCGGCGCCGAAGAAGCGCACTGCGAATGCGGCTACGACGCCCAGTTCACGATCGAGATCGAGGAGCTCGGATGACCACCACCAGCCCCGGCCCCGAGCCGGACGACACCGCCCAAGCGCTCGGCCGCTGCCTCACCAAAATTGGTGAACTCGAAGCCAGCATCGCCGCCGTCGCCGCCGAGCTCGCACGCCGCATCGACACCCTCGAACACACCCACCGCGCCGACCTCGACCGGCACCGCAGCCGCCTCGACGGCATCGACGAATACCTCGCCCAACCTACGCGCGCTCCTCGACCGCTCCATCCCGACGCAGGTGGCGACCCCACGCTGTTCCACGAGCTCCAACGGGCGCGCGAGACCCTCCGATGAGCACCGCGGCGCGCGCACGACGCCGCGCGCAGCAACGCTCGATCACCGAACTTGTCGCCCAAGCCCACAACCATCTCCAACACGACGCCGTCGCCGACGCCCACGAGCTCATCCACGAGGCGCTCGGCGTCAAGAACGAAACCGCGCCCGGCCGGCGCGTCGCGCCTCTCACCCACCGCGCGGGCTTCGACGAAGCCTTCCGCAACCTCTGCAACCGTTTCGACGTCGCCGCGTCCTACGTCCTGGTCGACACCGTCACCGCAGCCGGGACCGCCCGCCTGCTCGCCGGCGGCAACGCAGCGCTCTGCGCCCACCTCGGCGCGCTCCTCCACGACGACCACCACCCGCAATGAGCTCGACCCGCCGGCCACCCAACCGCCCGAAGCTCCGGCCACCGTCCGAGCTCGGCCAGCCCGCCGCCTGGGACACCCAAGTGATCCGCCGATCGTTCCGGAGCCCGAGCCTGCCAGGCACGCTTGACCTGTGG
>VFMC01000087.1 GCA_006515795.1 Acidimicrobiaceae bacterium
CCCCTGCGACGCGAAGGGCATCGAGGGCGCCGTCGGCGGTCTCCACGGCGAAGGATCGTTGCACCACGATCAGCAGGCTGAAGATGGTGGCCAGCCAGATGAGACCCGGTGCGGTGCGCTCGAGCCGACCGTCGCTGTCGAGCGCAAACGCGAACAGCACCATCACCAGCGCGGCGAACGGCAGCACCTGGTTGGTGACCACCCGGCTGCGTGCCTCGACGCGCAGATCCTTGGCGGTGATCAGCTTGGTGGTGCGCCACACCGTCATCGACCAGGCTCCTCGACCGGGTTGCGGGCCACGACCACGCCGCCGACGAAGTCGACGACACGGGTGGCCAGCGACCCGGCGCGATCGAGCTCGTGGCTGGCCACCACCACTGTGGCGCCGGCGGCCACTGCCGATCGCAGCGTTGCGTCGAGATCGTCACGTCCGGCAGCATCCAGGCCGGCGTGGGGCTCGTCGAGCAGCCACAGCTGCGCCCGCCGGGCCACGAGGCAGGCGAGAGACGTGCGTCGCTTCTGTCCTGCCGACAGACGCGAAGTCGCCACGTCGGCGAGGCGGCCGAGAAGCCCCATCCGTTCGAGGGATGCGTCGACCTCGTCGTGCGACGCCCCGACCGTGGCACCCCAGAAGCGGGCGTTCTCGCGCACCGTGAGATCGGCATAGAGCCCATTGGCGTGCCCCAGGAGGCCGACACGCGGACGGATGTCGTCGCGCTGGGTGGCGAGGTCGCAACCGACCACCCGACCCGCGCCGCGGGCCAGTGGGACGAGCCCGGCGCACAACCGCAACAGAGTGGTCTTGCCGGCGCCGTTCGGCCCGCTGAGCAGAACGATCTCGCCCCGTTCGATGCGAAGCGTCGTTCCGGCCAAGGCCGGGAAGCGCCCGAGCACCGCCACGACCTCGACGAGGTCGACCACCGGCTCGATGTCCGGCCCGATGTCCGGCCCGCTGTCCGGCCCGCTGTCCGGCCCGCTGTCCGGCTCGATGGCCGGCTCGATGGCGGGGCGAGAGGCAGGAGCGGCCGACTGTTCCATGACGATCGCCCAACGCTACCTTCGCTCGCCCGTGCACGCCCTGGCGCGAGCGGCACCGCTAGCGTCGCACCGGTGATCGACGGACGCGAAGACCCCTCTGCCTTGGCAGCCGGAGCCCTCGAGCCGGCGATTCCGACGCCCGCGGCCACGACCCGGCCGCGCCGACCGAACCGGTTCGATCGCCCGAAGGAGCCCCACGACTGGCGCTGGATCGTAGGTGGCCTCGGGCGCACGCTGATCGTGATCGGCCTGTTGCTGTTCGCGTTCGTCGGGTATCAGCTGTGGGGAACCGGCATCCAGACGGCCCAGGCCCAGAAGCGGTTGTCGACCGAGTTCGAGGACCGCCTCGCAAACCTCGGGGGCGGCCCGTCGACCGCCTCGACCGGCCCCATCGACGATTCGACTCCCGACTCGACCCCCGCGTCCACCGTGCCCGCGTCCACCGTGCCCGCAGCCACGATCGACGCATCTGCCAGCACCACCCAACCGCTGCCGATGCTCGGCCGCCCGACGGTCGGAGAACCCGTCGCCCGCCTCGACATCGCCTCGATCGGCATCGACGGCAAGATCGTGATCGAGGGAGTGCGCACCTCCGACCTCCAAGATGGCCCGGGGCACTTCCCGGAGACCCCGCTGCCGGGCCAGTTCGGCAACGCCGCCATCGCCGGGCACCGCACCACCTACGGCCAGCCGTTCCTGCGCATCGACGAGATCGCCACCGGGGACGAGATCGTCGTCACCACCCTCGCCGGGCGCTACGTGTACACCGTGACCGGCTCGGCGATCGTCGGCCCCGACGACTACTCGAAGGTGATCCCGACGGTCGACTCGTCGGTCGCCACCCTCACGCTCACATCGTGTCATCCGAAGTACTCATCGAAGCAGCGGATCGTGATCTTCGCCGAGATCGATCTCGATCAGTCCGCACTCGTGACGGCACCGTTCGGACCGCTCGACGACGGCACCAGCGGTGGCGCCGAGGTGCCCTCGTCCACCCAGCCGCCTCCCAGCACGGCGACGCCTGGCCCAGCGACTACCGCGCCGGCCGCGACAGAAACCACAGGCACGGTGCAAGGCAGTGCCACCAGCATCGACGACGGCCTCGGCGACGGATTCGGGGACGGACTCGGGGACGGTACAGCCGGAGAAGCGAGCGAGGACCTGTTCGCGAATCGTTGGTTCAGCGATTCGTCCGCCTACCCACATGTGGCGTTGTGGGGATTGCTGTTGGTCGCCGTTGCCGTCGGCGCCTACCGGGTGAGCCGCCGGGCCCGCCGCTACTGGGTCGGCGCGCTCGCCGGGTTCGTGCCGTTCGTGGTGGTGCTGTACTTCTTCTTCGAGAACGTCAGTCGGCTGCTCCCGCCGAACCTGTGACACCAAGGGTCAGCAGCCGCCGAACCGCGGGCGGCGCTTGGCGAGGAACGCGGCACGACCCTCCTCGGCGTCGGCACTGACCCAAGCTGCTCTACGGGCCGCTTCGATGGCCGCGTCGCTCGGGCCGTTCAAGTCGTCACCGCGGCCGACGCCCTCCAACGCGATCTTGTGAGCGGCGATGGTCAACGGCGCGAGCTCGGCGATCTCGTCGGCCCAGACCAGGGCTTCCTCGAGCCCACCGAGGCGGTGCACCCCGCCGCTCAGGTGCAGCCGCTCGGCAGAGTAGGTGTCGGCGGTGAGCAGCATCGATCGTGCCACTGACGCGCCGAACTCGTAGGCCAGGCGCTCCACCGTGAACCGGTCCACCGCCAAGCCCAACCTCGCCGCCGGAACACCGAAGTGGCTGGTCGATGTGGCCACCCGCAGGTCGCAGGCGATCGCGAGTTGCGTGCCGGCGCCGAGCGCAGCTCCGCTGACGGCGGCGATGGTGGCGATCGGCATTGCTGCGAATCCGCGCAGCACGGCGGTGAGCGCTGCCACGAACTCACCGCTCTCGACCCCGGTGAGATCGGCTCCGGCACAAAAGGCCGGAGGCGCGCCGGTGAGCACCAGCACACGAGCCCCGCCGTCGAGAGCGGCAAGTTGAGCGTCGCGCACCGCCACCAGCGTGGCGTGGTCGACGGCGTTGCGGCGCTCAGGGCGATCGAGGGTGACGACGACGACGCGATCGCGCCACTCCACACGTACCATGGCCCGACTGTATGTCTCGAACGTCACCAGCCCCTCAGCCAGGTAGTGCCCACGACCCGATCCGCGCCCGTCGCGCCCAGATCGCCCACTGGACCCTCCTCGCCAACCGCGTCGGCTACCTGTTCTTCGCCCTCGCCATCGTGGGGTTCGTGCTCGCCTCGGCGTTCGGGTTCACAAACACGATGGCCACCATCGTCATCGCCTCGTTGGTGATCGGATCGATCCTGCTCGCACCGGCGATCGTCCTCGGCTACGCGGTCAAGGCCGCCGAGCGCGACGACCGCGAGCGCGGGTTCTGACGAGTCGGCCGATTCGTCGGTTACCCTTCTACAACCCATGAGCATCCGCCTACCCGCCGGCGCACGCCGCGAACAGATCCTCGACGTGGCCGTGCAGGTGTTCGCCCGGCAGGGCTACCACGGCACCTCGATGAACGAGGTGGCAGAGGCCGCCGGCGTCACCAAGCCGGTGCTCTACCAGCACTTCGACTCGAAGCAGGACCTGTACCTGGCCCTCATCGACGAGGTCGGCCGACGGATGATCACCACGATCGCCAAGGCAACAGCTGGGGCCACATCGGGCAAGACGATGACCGAGGTCGGATTCCAGGCGTACTTCCGTTGGGTCGCCGACGACCACGATGCGTTCCTGCTCCTGTTCGCCACGCAGGCCAACCGCGATGCTGCGGCCACCGCCGCGATCAAGGCGATCACCTCGGAGGCGGCCTCGGCGATCGCGCCACTCATCGCCGTCGAGATCGACCACGAGAAGCAGCGAACACTCGCTCACGGGTTGGTCGGTCTCGCCGAGGGCGTTTCGCGGCGGCTGGTTGAACGCGGCGACGACTTCGACCCCGACGAGCTCGGACGCTTGGTGGCCAACCTCGCCTGGGCCGGCCTGCGTGCCCTCGGCCCGACCAGCTGAGTCAGGCTCGCACCACAACACCGCGATAGCTGTCGACGAAGCCATGCCGCTTCAGCACGGCGGCGAGCGGCGAGCGTTGATCGAGAGGTTCGCCGTTCACCTTCCGAACCTCCACGCTGCGCGCCCTGCCGTCTTTCACCAGTGAGGCAAGCGCATCGGCCCAGCACTCGTCGGCGCCAGCCTCGACACCCGAGAACGTGACCAGGTGGTGCGAGCGCCGATCGAACCACACCACCGGGCGACCGAGCGACAGCACCACGAGCGCGCCGGCGCTGCGCGCCGGGCGGCCAGCGGTGAGCGGCCCCGCCAGCCCGGCGCCATATGGCTGCGCCGGATCTGTGGCGGCGAGCACGAGCGACGTCGGCACGGATTCGGGGTGCAGTTCGGGGTCGGGGGCCTCACGTACCGAGCGCAATCTGTCGACGGCGCCGGGAAGGCTGAACTGCGCCGCGCCGAGGCCATCGACGAAGTAGCCGCGACGCGTCTGACCGCGCTCCTCGAGCACCTTCAACACGCCGTAGACGCCCGAGTAGCCGCCGACCACCCCCTCGGCGAGCACGGCTTCGCGGGTGACCACGCCGTAGCGTTCGAGCATCTGCAGCGCAGCGGCGTGTGCCGCCGCGGTCGGTGTGGGAGTGGGATGCAGCAGCGGCGCGACGAGGCTCCATCGTCCTGCTCCGGCCGGCGGGCCGATGCGGGTGAGCCGACCCGGGCGGGGCCGGCCGCGCACCCCCGAACGTGAAGCTGAGCGGGAGGCCGACGACGAAGCCGATGCCTTGGACCGAGCCCCGCCGAGCACCGCTCGCAATGGACCCAACGAGTCGTTGGTGACCTCGCCAGCCCACACGAGATCCCACAGAGCAGCGAGGGTCTCGATCTCGGTTGCGCCGGCCGTAGCTGCGCGCAGCTGTGCCCAGAAGCTGGCACCGCGCTGGCCGAGTTGTTCACGGATCGCGTCGTGGAGCGCTTCGCCAGGCGGCTCGGCGGGCTCTATCGACGGCGCGAGCAACGGCAGTTGATCGGCGAAGAACAACCTGATCCGCCCGTCGTGGGCGCCCACCGAGCCGGCGCCGACCCAGACCAGTTCGCCGGCAGTGCACAACTCGTCGAGGTCGGTGGAGCGGTAGCCGCGCACGCGCAGTGGCAGCACGTCGGTCTCGAGCGAGCTGGCCATCAGCGGCGCACCCTGCAACAGGCCCAACGCCTCGACGAGCGCCTCCAGCCCACGCCGCTCGCCGGGGATGCCGTGCCACATCGTGAGGAACCGCGCGTACGCCTGCTGTTCGACCGGCTCGACCTCGCGCCGCAATGCGGCGAGCGATCGACGCCGCAGCTGGCGCAACACCTCGACGTCGCACCACTCGCGGTTCACCCCGCCGGGCCGGAACTCGCCACGGACGACGCGTTCGTCGCGCTCGAGCGCGGCGAGTGCGCCGGTGATGCGCGTGGCCGGAGCCCCGAAACGACGGGCGACATCGTCGTTCAGGAACGGCGCATGGGTTCGCGCGTAGCGGCCCACGAGCGCTTCGAGCGGCAGCGGCACCGGTTCGGTGAAAGCCCGTGGCAGGCCGAGCGGCAGCGCACACCCGAGCGCGTCGCGGTAGCGGCCGGCATCTTCGGCGGCGATGAACCGCTGCTCGTCGGCAAGGCCGACCTCGATTATCCTGCGCTCGCGTGCCAGCTCGGCGAGCCAGGCGGCACACAACCCCGAACCCTCACAGCGCAAGTCGGCCTCGGCCGCGGTGAGATCGCCCGTCTTGCGGAACACGTCGTGCAACTCGTCGGCGCTACGCGCTCGCCGCCCCTCGCTGAGGCACTGCAGCTCGAGCTCGACATCGGCGAGCACACCGGGGTCGAGCAGCTCGCGCAGCTCCTCGGCGCCGAGCAGGTCGCGAAGCAGATCGCGGTCGAGCGCGAGCGCGGCAGCGCGGCGCTCGGCCAGCGGCGCGTCGCCTTCGTACATGTATGCGGCGATCCAGTTGAACAGCAGGCTCTGCGCGAACGGCGATGCCTTTGCCGTGTCGACGCTGACCACCCGGATCGCCCGACTGCGCAACTGCCCGAGCACCTCGCGCAGCGCGGGCAGATCGAACACGTCTTGCACGCACTCGCGCGACGTTTCGAGCAGGATCGGGAAGCTCGGATACTTCGCCGCGACCGCCAACAGGTCGGCGGCTCGCTGGCGTTGTTGCCACAGCGGTGTGCGGCGGTCGGGCCGACGCCGGGGCAGCAGCAGTGCTCGCGCCGCACACTCGCGGAAACGGGCCGAGAACAGCGAAGTCTGCGGCAGCGATGTGAGCACCAACTCGTCGATCTCGTCGGGATCGATGATCAGCTGGTCGAGT
>VFMC01000489.1 GCA_006515795.1 Acidimicrobiaceae bacterium
TGCTCGACGTGCCACGGCGCGGTGATCGATCAGAACTTGAGCTTCATCAACGCTGCATTGCACATTAACGGGGCCGTCGACGTTGACACCATGACGTGTAGTAGCTGCCACGGCAGCGGGGCCAACTCGGCCCCCCCTACCGACGTCTCGGGAAACACCGCGATCGCTGAGGTCACGGTCGGGGCTCATCAATCCCACCTCGGATCGAGCACTTGGCACAAAGAGATCCAGTGCAGCGAGTGCCACATTGTGCCGGCGACGATCAATGCGGCGGGGCATATCGACGCCTCTCCGGCGGAGATCACATGGAGCACGCTCTCGCGGAGCGACGGCGCGGCACCCAGCTTCAGTCGCGCGACGGCGACCTGCTCCGGTTCCTATTGCCACGGCGCGACGCTGATTGCTGGAGGAACCACAACGCGACCCGTTTGGACGACGGTGAACGGGACGCAGGCATCTTGCGGCACCTGCCACGGTTTGCCCCCGCAGGCGCCGCACTCAGTGTCGACGCCGTCGGAGTGCGCCGACTGCCACGGCATGGTGGTCGATCAGGCTTTGAACTTCGTCAATGCAGCGTTGCACATCAACGGCACCGTTGAAGCGAGCGACCTCGCGTGCAATAGCTGCCACGGCAGCGGGGACAACTCGGCTCCGCCGACCGACGTCTCGGGAAACTCTGCGGTCGCTCGGGTCACAGTCGGGGCTCACCAAGCGCATCTTGGCTCGAGCACTTGGCACAAAGAGATCCAGTGCAACGAGTGCCACGTTGTGCCGGTGACGGTCGATGCGGTGGGGCACATCGACGCTTCTCCGGCGGAGGTTAGGTGGAGCACGCTGTCGAGGAGCGATGGAGCGGCACCGAGCTTCAGCCGTGCGACGGCGACCTGCTCGGGCGTGTATTGCCACGGCGCGACGATGACGCCGGGCGGAACGGAAACCACGCCGGTCTGGACGACGGTGAACGGAACGCAGGCCGCTTGCGGCACGTGCCACGGCTTGCCGCCGCAGGCGCCGCACCCTGCCTCGACGCCGACGGGCTGCTCGACCTGCCACGGCGCGGTGATCGATCCGAGCTTGGACTTTGTCGACCCCTCTCTCCACGTCAACGGGGCGGTGGAAGTCACAGGGACCGCCTGCGACAGTTGCCACGGGAACCCGCCGACCGTGGCCAGCCAGAAATACGCTGGCAGCGGCGGCGCTCACGTTCGCCATGTCACGGGATTGGGCTACCGCTGCGCCGTGTGCCACGGCCACGAGGGCACCGGACCGACCCACGACGAGGGGAACGGGGTGGTCGTCCGCGCCAACGTGGACATCGTATTCGATCCGGCGGTGCGCTTCCCCGGCGGAACCACGATGTCCAACGGCACTGTTCCGAGCGAGACGTACACTGCGGGAAGCCCAACCTGCGCCGTCGGCTGCCACAACCCGATTCCGGGCGACACCGCCGACTTGGCGAATGATGCCGTCTGGACGGCCACGGCGATCGGCTGCAACGAATATTCTCCTACGGCGTGCAAGGGATCGACGGGCTCTGCCGCACATGTCACGACGGCGGGGGAGGCACGGCCTTTGGAGGCCAGAGCGCCAAGAGCGTCAGCGCCTTTTGGTCGCTGCCGAGTTCCCACGCAGGCGCCGGTTATGACTGCGTAACGTGCCACGGGTACCACGGAGGCAATGCCAGCGGCGATCTCGTCGCGAGCCGCCAGGAAGACCTCTGTTACCAGTGCCACGACGGAAACACCGCGCAGACGAACATGGAGACGCTGTTTCAGCGCACGAGCCGCCACCCGGTCGCCTCATCCGATCAAACGGGTCACGTCGTCGAGTGCGTGGATTGCCACGACCCGCATGCCGACACCGCGGCGACACCTTTCATTCGAGACCCCGACCCGACCGACGCGATCACCCCCAACGGCCAAGACGCCAACTATTGCCTGACGTGCCACGATGGCCAGCAGGCGAGTACCCAGACCGCCTTTACGGCCGGCGCTCACGCGCAAAGCGCCATGGCCTGCACTCCGGCTTGCCACGTCAACAGCGCCGGGGTCAACGGCGCCGTTCAAAGCCCGTTGGGGCCGCACGCGTCGAGCTATGAGGCGCTCACCGCCGCATTCGAGGAGAACCTCTGCGGCGGCTGCCACAACGAGACCCTCGAGATGTCCAACGCCGGAACGATCACGCACCACCATGTCGTGGCCTCCGAGCAGCGCAATGGAGTGACGCCGGTCGAGTGCGCATCGTGCCACGAGCCGCACCGCGTGCAGAAGTCGCCGTGGATCCCGGTTACGAACCCGAACACCGGAGCCTTGGTCCCGGCGGCGGACGTCCCGTACGACATTGCGACGAATCCTTCGCAGGCGATTCGGGACAACGGCAACTTTTGCCTCCCCTGCCACAACGGGTCGTGGCCTGGAGCGATCAACATCGCCGCGGAGCTGGCCAACAGCGGCGTGAGAAACTCTCAGTTCTTCACCAACGACGGCGGCATGCACCGTAAGCACCGCTCCATGATGGGCGCGAACGCCTGCAGCTACTGCCACAACGCGCACGGCAGCACCGGCACGACCGGGATCCAGCGCGGACGGTTGCTCTACAGTTGGAACAACGTCCGAAACTTTCCGTACACCGGCAAGAACTCGTGCGGAACCGGCGATCCGTTGCGCCGCTGCCACTGAGCCGGGGATCGT
>VFMC01000490.1 GCA_006515795.1 Acidimicrobiaceae bacterium
GGCAAGGGCGGGCCACCGGTCACCAGCGACATGACGGCACGGCCCGACCGCGAGCCCGTCGACCCCGACGTGCTCGAGAAGCGACGTGGGCGTGAGCGCAACGGTCGTCCCGTCGGTCGGTACCTGATGTGCGTGCAAGTGCGCCCGACGCTCACCCAGGTGGCGGTGCTCGAAGGCCGCAACCTCATCGAGCACTACGTGAGCCGGCCCGCCGACGACGTCGCCCAGATCCACGGCAACATCTACCTTGGCAAGGTCCAGAACGTGCTGCCCGGCATGGAAGCCGCGTTCGTCGACATCGCCACCCCGAAGAACGCCGTCCTCTACAGGGGCGACGTGCAGTACGACGCCGAGGACATCGTCGAGAAGAGCTCGAACCTGCGCATCGAGCAGATGCTCAAGGCCAAGCAGCTCATCATCTGTCAGGTCACGAAGAACCCGATCGGCGCCAAGGGCGCCCGTCTCACCCAGGAAGTGTCGCTCCCCGGCCGGTTCGTGGTGCTGATCCCGAACTCCAAGACATACGGCATCTCCAAGCGCCTGCCCGACGACGTGCGCAAGCGGCTGCGCACGATCCTCGACCGGGTGAAGCCCGCCGAGCACGGGCTGATCGTGCGTACCGCCGCCGAGAACGCCACCGAGCACGAGCTCCGCGCCGACATGACCCGCCTGCTCGATCAGTGGAACGCGATCGAGGCCAAGGCCAAGAAGGCCAATGGCCCGACGCTGCTGTACCGCGAGCCCGAGCTCGCCGTGCGGGTGATCCGCGAAGAGTTCAACGCCGAGCATCGCGGTGTCATCATCGATGACCGGCGCTTGTTCGAAGATGTGAAGGAGTACGTAACCGCCTTCAACCCCGAGCTCGCCGACCGGATCGAGTTCCACGACGACGCCGAAGGGTTGCCGCTGTACGAACAGCATCACGTGCACGAGCAGCTGCACAAGGCCCTCGACCGCAAGGTTTGGCTGCCGAGTGGTGGTTCGCTGATCATCGAGCACACCGAGGCACTGACGGTGATCGATGTGAACACGGGCAAGAACGTGGGTACCACGAACCTCGAGGAGACCGTCTACCGCAACAACCTCGAGGCTGCCCAAGAGGTAGCCAAGCAGCTCCGGCTGCGAGACATCGGCGGGATCGTCGTGATCGACTTCATCGACATGGAGATCCGCGACAACCGCAAGAAGGTGGTCGAGTCGTTCCGGAACGCGCTCGCTCGCGACAAGACCCGCACCCAGGTGTTCGACATCTCCGAGCTCGGACTGGTGGAGATGACCCGCAAACGGATCGGCGAGGGTCTGCTCACCAACTTTGCCGACCAGTGCCCCAACTGCGACGGCCGCGGCGTGCGCATCGATCACGCGCTCCTTGCCTGACATCGAGCGGCCGCCGCGTTGGCCGCACGGGCACTCGCCGGTAGCATCGGAAACCGCTATGTACGCAGTGATCGCATCCGGCGGTAAGCAGGAACGAGTGGCAGAGGGCCAGCAGGTGCACGCGAAGTCTCGCTAACCCCGCTGCTGCTCGTCGATGGTGAATCCGTTCTCGCCACCCCCGAGCAATTGCAGGGGGTCACCGTCACTGCCAAGGTCGTTGGCTGGGCCAAGGGTCCCAAGATCGACGGCTTCACCTACAAGAAGCGCACGAACCAGCGCCGCCGCTACGGCCACCGCCAGAAGTACTCCGTCATCGAGATCGTCTCGATCAAGATCGTCTCGATCAAG
Source organism: Acidimicrobiaceae bacterium (assembly GCA_006515795.1). Classification (GTDB taxonomy): domain Bacteria; phylum Actinomycetota; class Acidimicrobiia; order Acidimicrobiales; family Ilumatobacteraceae; genus VFMC01. The sequence goes on from VFMC01000490.1 coordinate 1,726, forward strand.
ACCGGCTCGACCAAGAGCACCCCGACGAAGAAGGGCTGACAGCCATGTCGAAGACAAAGGGTGGCGGATCCACTCGCAACGGTCGTGATTCCAATGCCCAGCGCCTCGGCGTGAAGGTCTTCGGGGGCACGCAGCTCACCGCCGGCACGATCATCGTTCGCCAGCGCGGCACCAAGTTCCATCCCGGAAAGAACGTCGGCATCGGTGGCGACGACACGCTGTTCGCCCTCGTCGACGGTGCCGTTGCTTTCGGCGAGCGCAAGGGTCGCAAGGTTGTCGACGTCGTACCAGCGCCCTGATCAGCGCAGGTCCTGACCGGCGCATGCGCTGACCAACGTCTGGGCGTGGTGGTCCACCGCCGCGTAGGCTTCGCCCGATGAACAACGACGTCGTCGAAGCCCGGCGGGCACTCGGTCTCCTCGATCTGACCGACCTCGGCGACAACGCAACGGCCGAAGCAACTGATCACCTCTGCGGCCGAGCAGTCGGCATGTTCGGCAGCACGGCTGCGGTGTGCGTGTGGCCGCGCTTCGTCTCCCAGGCTCGTCGCCGACTTGTTGGTTCAGGGGTGCGGGTGGCCACAGTGGTGAACTTTCCCGCCGGAGGCGACGACATCGAGTCGGTGCACGCGGAAACGAGCAGTGCGCTGGCCGACGGCGCAGACGAGATCGACCTCGTGCTGCCCTACCGATCTTTCCTCGCCGGTCGCACCGGCGACGCGGCGGCGATGATCGACGCCGTTCGACTGGTCACCACCGAGCCGCGGCTGTTGAAGGTGATCCTCGAAACGGGTGAGTACCCCTCGACCGATCTGGTGCACGCTGCTGCCCGTCTGGCCATCGATCACGGCGCCGATTTCGTCAAGACGTCCACAGGCAAGACGGCTGTGTCGGCGACCGACGAGGCGGTGGTCGCGATTCTCGACGAGATCCATTCGGGGCGAGTGGTCTGCTCGACGAGTTGGAGGCGGTCATCGCCGGCCACGCCGTCAGCGACGATCACCCCAGCGGCCGTCACGACACCTACTGATCGCGAGCCCACGTGCTGCCACAAGAGATCATCCGGATCAAACGTGACGGGGGAGTGGTTCCCGACGAACAGATCGACGACTTCGTCGACGGCATCACCACCGGCGCGGTCGCCGAGTCGCAGGCCGCTGCCTTCGCGATGGCCGTCTACTTGAAAGGGATGACGGTTGCCGAGAGCGTGGCGCTCACCCGGGCGATGACGCGCAGCGGGGTGCAGCTGACATGGGCGCTCGACGGCCCCGTCCTCGACAAGCACTCCACCGGTGGCGTCGGCGACACCGTCAGCCTCATGCTCGGGCCGATCGTTGCAGCATGCGGTGGCTACGTACCGATGATCTCCGGCCGGGGTCTCGGCCACACGGGGGGAACCTTCGACAAGTTCGAGAGCATCCCCGGCTACCGGGCGACGCCGACGATGAGCGAGTTCAAGCGCGTCGTCAAGCGTGTCGGCTGCGCGATCATCGGCCAGACCACCGATCTGGCCCCAGCCGACAAGCGCCTGTACGCGATTCGCGACGTCACCGCAACCGTCGAGAGCATCCCGCTGATCACGGCATCGATCCTCTCCAAGAAGCTCGCCGCCGGGCTCGACTCGCTGGTGATGGACGTGAAGGTCGGCAACGGCGCGTTCATGTCTACACCGAAGTCCGCGCTGGCGCTGGCCGAGAGCATCTGCGGCGTAGCCGTAGGCGCCGGCATGCCTACCACGGCACTCGTCACCGACATGAACCAACCGCTGGCCAGCACCGCCGGCAACGCGCTCGAGGTGGCATACGCCATCGACTACCTCACCGGCGCCAGGCGCGAGCCGCGGATGCACGACGTGATCGTGGCGCTCGGGGCCGAGATGCTCGTGCTCGGCAAGCTGGTCCGCACCGTGGCCAGTGGACGTGGCGCGATGGAACGTGCTCTCGATTCGGGTGAGGCCGCCGACCGGTTCGGGCGCATGGTGCGGGCGCTCGGTGGACCGTCAGACCTGGTGACCCGGCCGGGGAAGCACCTGGAGAGGGCGCGCGTGGAACTGGCGGTGGTCCCCGAGCGAGCCGGTGTCGTGACCAGGATCGACACCCGCCGCGTCGGTCTCGCCGTGGTGACGCTCGGGGGCGGTCGCCGCCGGCCGCAAGATGCGGTCGACCACGCGGTTGGGTTGACGCAGCTCGCAGCCCTCGGAGATCACGTAGACGGCGATCGGCCGCTCGCTGTGGTGCATGCCCGCACCGAGGCTGCAGCTCGGGCCGCGGCGAAAGACCTCGTGGCCTCATACCNNNGCGAAAGACCTCGTGGCCTCATACCGGATCGGCACGACCGCCCCGGCCGCCACCCCGGTGGTGACGCAGCGCGTGGCCCGGGCGAAGCGCCGCTGAGCGCCCGGAACCACGCCGGCTGCCGACCGGCGCGGTTCAGCCCTGAGTGCCGATGCCGCGCGGCAGCCGATCGGCGGGCCAGCCGAGCAATGTGACTGCCTGCCTGCAGGCGAAGCGGTCGGTCATGCCACCCACATAGGCGACTGATGCCAGCAGCGCGGACCTGCTGCCGGCCTCGACACCTTCGACGCCTGGAAGCAGGTTGGGTCGATCGGCGTAGTGCTCGACGAGCGCTCTCAGCAGCGCGATCACGCTGTGCGCCTGGGCCTTCGAGGCCGGTCGCAGATAAACGTGGTCGTAGTTGAACTGCCTGAACGCGGCCAGCGCCTCGGCATGCGCCGCGGTCATGCCGATGCGACCTGACGTCGCCGCGGCATCGACCATCGACCGGATGAACGCTCCGAGCTGCGGAGATCGCCGCGTGCCGCACAGGTCGCTGACGACCACCGGGAGCATCTCGGTGCTGACGATACCGGCGGCGACCGCGTCTTCGAAGTCGTGGCACACGTAGGCGATGCGATCGGCCCAACTGACCACTTCACCCTCGGGTGTCATCGGCGCCGGCCGGCTCCACGAGTGGTTGCGAACCCCATCGATCGTCTCGGCACAGAGGTTGAGCGGGACGAGCGTGACATCGGCGCCCCACACTGCGTGATCGAAACCACCGTCGACGTATGCGCTGAGCGCATCTTCGCTGGCGTGCCCGCCGGGCCCGTGGCCACAGTCGTGACCGAGGGCGATGGCCTCGGCCAACGCCACGTTCAGCCCGAGGGCGCGGGCGATGGAACCGGCCACCTGGGCCACCTCGAGGGCATGGGTGAGGCGAGTGCGCTGGTGATCGTCGGGGAACACGAACACCTGGGTCTTGCCCGCGAGGCGGCGGAACGCCGTGGAGTGCAGGATGCGATCGCGGTCGCGCTCGAAGCAGGTGCGCCACTGGTCGGCCTGCTCAGGAAGTTCGCGGTGCCCGGCGCCCGACGAACGCGTGGCCAACGTGGCCAGCGTCGCGCGCTCGCGCTCCTCGCGCCGCGTGCGTTCGACCAACGTCGGCGACCCGCTGCCCGCCCACGAGTCGGAGTGGGCGAGGCGCACGCCG
>VFMC01000491.1 GCA_006515795.1 Acidimicrobiaceae bacterium
TTCACCACCGCCTTGTTCCCCTCGCGTACGGCGATCTGGCCGATGAACCGGGCCAGCTGAACGCGGTTCTCCAAGGCCTGACGGCCCTGCTGCACCTGCCGTGGGAGGTGGGCGCGCAAGGAGAGGACGAGCCCCAGCGGGGCGTAGACGGCCAGGTCGAAAACTCGCTCGATGGCCGGCCGATCGCTCATCGAAGAACTCAGTGGCTGAACAGGGGACAGTCGTCGTCGCCGACCGGGCACATCGGCGCGGTCTGGCGCACGAGCAGGAAGCAGCGGGGGCACAGCTGCTCGTCGGCACGCTTTGGCTGCAGCCGATCGGCCTGCTCGCCGCGCTCTTCTACCTCTTCTTCATCCTCGTTCACCTCGTCTTCGGCAGCCACGAGGCGGTCTTTGAGGATGGTGTCAAGATCGGCCTCGACGTCGTCGGGGGCGATCATGTCGTCGTCTTCGTCCTCCTCCTCGCTGGTGACGGATCGCCGCACCGGCCCCGCCTTGGCGGTTTCGTCGGCCTCCTCCTCCTCGAACTCCTCTTCGACATCGCCGAACTCGGAGTCCTCGTCGAGCTCGGTCTCGTCGAGCTCCTCGACCTCGAGCTCTGCTTCGTCGAGATCGGGGCCTTCGGCGTCGTCGTCGAGTTCCAGACCCTCGTCGGGTTCCATCATCTCGTCGTCGTCAGCCATCGCCGTCTACCTCTCCGTTCCGGGTTCTCGATCCGAGGCCCGCGATCCAAGACCGCCGGGGCCGCGGATGATACGAGCGAGACTTGCGATGACACGCGCACCAGCACGTGACAACCGTCACAGCTGGTCTGCCGGCGGCGGCCCTCAGCTCCCGCGCCGCGACTCGGCGCGGCGCTCTGCCTCCAGCCGCTCGAGCTCCGGCGCGGCATGCGTGATGTGGTTCATGGCTTCGGCGACGGCGGTGTGACCGGCCTGCTCGCCGATCAACCGATGCATCTCCAAGGCGATCCTGCGGTATGCCGGGTGGCCCTGCGTCGAAGAGCGCAGCTCCAACATGTGGATCGCCTCACGGGCGTTGAACTGCATCGAGTAGCGCAGCCGATACGCCATCGATACGGCGTAGCTTGCCTGTTCGGGGAACTCGTCCTTCATCGCGTCGTACAACGCGGCCGACCGCGCCATCGCATCGTCGAACACATCGGCCATGCCTGCGTCATCGATCAGCTCGGGCCGGACGTAACCGTGGTTCGGTGTGAGCCGCTGCCAATCGATGGTGAGCATGCGGTGCCGCTGCATGTCGCGGAAAGCGCCGTAGTCGGAGAGCACGTCGAAGCGGTAGTCGACCCGTTCGAAGGCACGCCCCGGTTTGTGGCGACGGTTGTCGCGCTCGCCGACGTATGCCCGGATCAGCGCGAGGCGTTCGGCCGCGCCCATGCTTCTAACTCGCTTGGCAATCTGCTGCTCCGGCAGGTTCGAGTGCGGATAGCAGATCGCGGTCAGCAGCTTGTCCTCGGCGTCGTGGTCGAAATCGACGA
>VFMC01000088.1 GCA_006515795.1 Acidimicrobiaceae bacterium
ACCGGCACCTTGTGCTTGCGGGCGAGGGCGACGCACAGCAGTTCCTCGGCGTACACGTTGAGCTTGGCCCCGAAGCCACCGCCCACCGCGGGCGCGACCACGCGGATCAGATGCTCGGGGATGCCGAGCGTGAGCGCGGTCATCACCTTCAAGATGTGCGGCACCTGTGTGGCGCTGTAGAGCGTCATCTCGCCGCCGAACGGCTGCGGCACCGCAGCGACGGCGCGCGGTTCCATGGCCATCGGGATCAGCCGCTGATGGGTGTAGTGCTCGCTGACGGTGAACGCCGCGGCGGCGAAGGCCTCGTTCACCGCACCTTCGTGCGACTCGCACAGCAGGTTCCACGTGTAGCTCTTGTTCGTGCCGAGCTCGTCGTGGATGACCACGCGATCGCTCAACGAGTCTTCGAGATCGACAACGGCCGGCAGTGCTTCGTACTGCACGTCGACCGCATCGATGGCATCGCGCGCCGCGGCGTCGCTGGTGGCCAACACGATGGCGACCCCATCGCCGACGTAGGCGGCCTTCGACACGGCGCACAGGGGGGCGAGATCGGCGCCGGTGTATGCCGCGACGACCCCAGGCATGCCGAGGGCTGTGCTCACGTCGACGCTCACGATGCGCGCATGTGCGTATGGGCTGCGCACAACGGCCATGTGCAACGCGCCAGGAACAGCGAGGTCATTGGTGAACTTCGCTTCGCCCGTCAACAGCGCGGGGTCTTCCTTGCGCAAGCGCCGTGTACCCAGCACGGTTGCCGGACGGTTGTCGATGATGGTCATCGTCGTCACCCCTTCGCGTTCGGCCGGGCTAGTCGCCGGCGCAGGCCAGCACGGCCTGGACGATGTTGTGGTAGCCGGTGCACCGGCACAGGTTGCCCTCGAGCCCGATGCGGACCTCTGCCTCGGTGGGCTTCGGGTTCTCGTTGAGCAGGCTCGTGGCCGCCATGACCATGCCAGGCGTGCAGTAGCCGCACTGCAGCGCGTGGTTCTCCATGAACGCCTTCTGCATCGGGTGCATCTCGCCATCGATGGCGAGGCCCTCGATCGTCGTGATCGAAGCACCGTCGGCTTGCACGGCCAGCACGGTGCAGCTCTTCACCGCTTCGCCGTTCATGTGCAGGCTGCACGCGCCACACGACGAGGTGTCGCACCCGATGTTGGTGCCGGTGAGGCCGAGGACCTCCCGGACGTAGTGGACGAGCAACGTACGCGGTTCGACATCGCTGTCGTGAACCGTGCCGTTGACGGTGACGCGGATCTGCATGATCGTTGAATCCCCTCTGCACCCGGTCGCGATGACCTTGGATCTGATGTGCCCCCAATTGGCTCGTCCATCATGCATCATTTCCGGACTCACCGCGGCACGCTCGCCCGTCGGCAGTCGGGATCGGGCGGGCGCGCCGACTCGGTTCACGGTACGCCCTGGTCGCGGTACGATCCCCGACCGGTGACCGACATCGAAGAGATCGCACTCCATCGCCTCCGCCAAGACGGGCAACGCTTCACCACCGGCAGGCAGCTGATCCTGCGCACACTGCAACAGGCAGGCGGCCCGGTGACGATCCCCGGCATCCTGCAGCTGCAGCCAACGCTCGCGCAGAGCTCGGTCTATCGCAACCTTGCCGTGCTCGAGCGAGCCGGGCTCGTCGGCAAGATCTCGATGGGCGACGAGCACGCGCACTACGAACTGGGAGAGGAGATCACGAATCATCATCACCATCACCTCGTGTGCACGCGCTGCGCGACGGTCGCCGATGTGACCCTGTCGGCAGCCGTCGAGCGTTCGCTCGACGAGGCGCTCCACGAGGCCGCAACGGGCGAGCGCTTCGAACTGCACCGCCACCGTCTCGACCTGCTCGGGCTGTGCGCGAAGTGCGTGGCCAGCGGCTCGAAGTAGCGCTCAGGCGGCGAGTGCTCAGGCGGCGAGTGCTCAGGCGGCGACGGAGCGAGCTCGCTCGAAGCGCCGCGACACGTCGCGCCAATCGATGAGGTTCCACACCGCGGTCACGTAGTCGGCGCGCAGGTTCTGGTACTGGAGGTAGTAGGCATGCTCCCACGCGTCGATCGCCAGCAACGGCACGGTCGCCAGCAGGTGGTTGTCGTGGTGGGTGGCGAGCTGTTGCACGACGAGTCGCTGACCGAGCGGCTCCCATCCGAGGATGCCCCACCCGCTGCCCTGCACCGACACCGTCACGTTGGTGAACAGATCGCGGAACGAGGCGAACCCTTCGAAGGTGTCGTCGATGGCCCCGCGCAGCGCGCCGGTGGGCTCGCCACCACCGTCGGGCGACAGGTTGGTCCAATACATGCTGTGCAGCACGTGGCCACCGAGGTTGAACGCGAGCGATCGTTCGAGGCCGGGCAGGTCGGCCCATCGTCGATTCCGTCGGGCGTCGTCGAGCTGATCGAGGGCGGTGTTGGCGCCGTTCACGTAGGCCGCGTGATGCTTGTCGTGATGCAGCTCGACGACCCTGGCGGAGAGGTGGGGCTCGAGATCGGCAGGGTCGTACGAGAGGTCCGGGAGGGTGTACGCGCTCATAGGGACGACGGTACCGCCATTGCGGGGGTGGCGGTCCGGGGATTGCCCATGCCTCGCAGTGGTGCCCGCTCCTATGCTGATTCGCGTGACGACACTGGAGATCGACACCGCCGCCGGCGACCGGCTGGCCGCCGTTCTCGCCGCGGCCGATCCCACGGACGGTTTGTGGGAGGCCAACGACGAGGGGTTCTTCACCCGGTCCGTGCCGGAGATCGCCGCCCTCGCGATGCAGCAGGATCCGGTCCACCGCCACAAAGACGTGCTCACTCACACCTTCATCGTCGTCGCCAACACCTCGCCGCGGCTCGTGGTGCGCTTGGCGGCCCTGTTCCACGACGTCGGCAAGAGCCGCACGCGGAGGTTCGAGAAGGGCAAGGTGACCTTCCACCACCACGAGGCCGTCGGGTCACGAATGACGCGCGAGCGCCTCACCGCGTTCGGCTACGAACCACAGCTCGTCGACGACGTGACGCGCCTGGTGGAGTTGAGTGGGCGCTTTCACGGGTACCAGCACGGGTGGGAGGACGCCGCGGTCCGCCGCTACGCCCGCGACGCCGGACCCTTGCTCGGCGACCTGAACGAGCTCGTCCGCTGTGATTGCACCACCCGGCACCCGGAGAAGGTGCGCGGCCTGCAACGTCGCATGGACGAGCTCGAGGAGCGGATCCGCCTCCTTGCGATCGACGAGGCCCGCAAGGCCGAGCGGCCCGAGCTCGACGGGATCGACCACGAAAAGGCGGTGGAGCTGTTGCACGCGTGGTGGGCCGAGCGGGCCGCACTGAGCGGCTGAGCAGAGCGCTCAGAGCGCGACGACGATGTCGCGGATCACGAGGCCGATCAGGAACAGCGCGATCGCTCCACCAAAAGCGGTGTAACCCCAGCGCGCCCGATGATCGGCGCGCCAGAACCGGCGCATGCTGCTGACGATGCAGGCCACGGCGATCGCACCGATGACCGCGCCCACGATCGGAGTGACCCCAGCGGCGAGGCCGATCACGGGCAGCACGAACGGCAGCACGATGTAGGTGAGCAGGCAGCGCACGCCGGCCACCACGACCGACGTCTGGAACGCCTTGCGGGCTTCGCCTGCAGTCGCCGGCGCGGCACCGTCGACGCGCAGGAGGCGGCGCATGAACTGATCGGCTGCCGGGCGTTCGGCGAAGGTGACGGGAGCGTCGGCAGCGACGGACATGGCCGCCATGGTACCCACCACGCCGGCGATCGTCGGGGTGCGGATCAACTTCGGTGCGGCGGTCGGTCAGCTGAGCTTGCCTGGCAGCGTGATCGGTACCGGGAACGCCGACACCGCCGAGTCGACTGTGACCGCCACCCGCTCGCCGACGCTCGGCAGGCGGGACGCGTGGAGGCGGGCCGTCAGTTCGGTGCCATCGTCGAGGGTGACGAGCACGACCGAATCGTGCCCGAAGTAGGTACGGCTGGCGACGGTCCCGAAGGCGCGTTCGCCTTCGCCGATCGCGGTGTGCGCGTCGATCCCGCTGAGCACGACCTGCTCGGGGCGAACGACCACGGAGAGCTCGGCGTAGGGACCGGATCGATTCCAGCAGTGGGCGGCCAGCTCGAGGGACCCGAGCGCGCAGCTCACGCGATCGGTCTCGCGGCGACCCGGGAGGATGGCGGCTTCACCGACGAAGGTGGCCACCTCGAGCGATTCGGGCAGGCCGTACACCGTTGCCGGGTCTGCCGCCTGGGCGATGCGTCCATCGAGCAGGACGGCGACTTCATCGGCGATCGAAAGGGCCTCGAGTTGGTCGTGGGTGACCACGATCGCGGTCGCCGCGCTGGCTCGCAGTGCGTCGAGCACCTCGGCTCGGACCTGCGCCCTCAGCCCCGCGTCGAGCGCCGAGAAGGGTTCATCGAGCACCACCAACGTCGGATCGGGGGCGAGTGCCCTGGCCAGCGCAACGCGATGCTGTTGGCCGCCGGAGAGCTCGTGCGGTCGCTGCCGACCCGCTCCGGCGAGGCCCACGAGCTCCAACATCTCGTCGACCCGGCGGCGAGCGTTGCGTCCTCGTTGCAGGCCGAAGCCGATGTTGCCGGCGACGTCGAGATGGGGGAACAACGCGCCTTCCTGGGGAACCACGCCCACCCGCCGTCGTTCCGGTGGCACCGATTCGGTGGGGGAGGCGACGAGCGTGTCGCCGATGGTGACCGTGCCGGCGTCGGGCGTCTCGAATCCGGCGATGATTCGCAGCAACGTCGTCTTCCCTCCGCCGGATGGCCCCAGCACGACGGTGACCGAGCCGACCTCGACGCGCAGATCCACGCCGTCGAGCACCGTCGTGGCGCCGAACCGCTTGGATACGCCACACAGGGTGAGCGCCGGCGTAGGGCCACCGCCGGTGGCGAGCTGCGCCGGTCGGGCCGCGGTGTCAGCCATTGGGGATGCCGGCTCCATGCCGTCGCCCGGCGAGGATCGTGAGCGCAGCTGTGGGAATGGCGGCGAAGATCACGAGGGCGAGAGCATACGGGCCGGCGCTCGCGTAGTCGGACACCGACGTGTACTGCCACAGCCGCGTGGCGAGCGTCTGGGTGCTGGTCGGGCGCAAGATGAGCGTGACCGGTAGCTCCTTCATCGTCGACAGCAGCACGAGGCCGGTCGCGGCGGCGATGCCGGGCGCCGCCAACGGCACGGTGACACGCCAGACCACGCGTCGCGGCGACGAACCGAGCGACCGGGCGATCTCCTCGAGGCGGATCGGCGACTGTTCCACCGACGCCCGCACGGCGCCGACGGCGAGTGGCAGGAAGAGCACGACATATCCCAGGATCAACAGCGGGGTCTCGAGATAGATGGGCTCGAGCACGCGCACCCCGATGAACACCAGCGAGATCGCGATGACGATGCCAGGCAACGCGTGGGTGACGTAGGTGGCGCCCTCGATCGCCGTCGCCCGCGAGCACGCCGACGGGCATCGCCAGCAGCACTGTGGCAACCGCCGCGCCGGCTGCCATGCCGAGGGTGCTGGCCAACGCGCCGGCGACGTCGGCCACGTCGGTGGTTGCGGATTCGAGCGTGATGACCCAATGGACGACTCGCCCCACCGGGAACACGATCGCGGTGCCGAGCACGGTGGCGACGAACAGCCAGGCGACCGGGGCGGCCCGACCGAGGCGCACCGGCCGGCCGGCGCGGGCGGAACCGCTGCCGAGTCGAGAGCTGGAGGCGCGGCCGCGAGCCCTGGCTTCCAACACCACCAGCAACAGCGCCACGAACACCAGCGTGCTCGCCAGGATGGCAGCCCGACTCGGATTGAAACCGGCCCGATAGGCACCGTAGATCACCCACGTGAACGCCTCGTAGCGCATCGCCGCGACGGCCCCGAAGTCGCTCAACACGTACAGCATCACCAACAGCCCTCCGGCGCTGATCGCAGGCCGCGCCTGACGCAAGGTGAGCCCGAGAGCCACATCGACGCGCGATCGCCCGAGGGACCTGGCTACCTCCTCATGGGCGGGATCGAGGTGCCGCAACGCCGCGACGCACGGGAGGTACACGAACGGGTAGGAGACCGCGGTGAGGACGAGCACGGCGCCCCAGAACCCGGCGATCGACGGTCGCCAGGAAACCCACGCGAACGCCGACAGGTACGACGGGATCGCCAGGGGAAGCGCCAAGGCGACGCGGAGCACGCCCCGGCCGGGCATGTCGCTGCGCACCACGAGCCAGGCGGCAGTGGCACCGACGACCACGCAAGCCGCGGTGACCGTGATGCTCAGTGCGAGGCTGCGCAGAACCAGGTCGCGGGTGCGCTGCTGCCAGATCTCGTCCCACACCGCCGCCGCGCCGCGCGACCGCGCCCGATCGACGAGGTACCAGATCGGGGCGATGGCGACCAGCGCGGCAGCGAGCGCGGGGACAAGGACGAACAGCGGTGGTGCGCGGCGGATCGTGGAGCGCGTCTCATCGCTCGGCCCGGTGCCCGAGAGGGCAGATGGCCGAGCGATGAAACCGGTCACGTGGGCGGCTCAGAGCGTGAGCAAGCCGACATCCGACAGCAGTTCCTGGGTCGCCTCGAGTGAATCGAGGTCGCTGAGATCGATCTCGGGCGGCGACAGCGACTCGAGCGACGGCAACCCCGCGGCAGTCGGCACCCCTTCGCGCAACGGGAACTCGAACGTCTCGAGGGCGAAGTAGGTCTGTCCCTCGACGCTCAAGAGGAAGTCGATGAACGCCGTTGCCGCGGCGGTGTTGTCGGAGCTGGCGAGGATGCCCACGCCGGCGACGTTAACCAGACCGCCGGCATCGCCCGCATCCAGGAACTGGTTCTGGGCGACCACCGCGTCGGCGCCCTCGGCGGCGATCTTCTCGAAGAGGTAGTAGTGGTTGACGAGCCCGATCGCGACCTCGCCGGAGTTGACGGCGTCGCGGACCACGCTGTTCTTCTCGAAGGCGACGGGGTCTTGCGCGGCAAAGGCCTCGAGCCAGGCCCGAGCGCCGTCCTCGCCGCGGAGGACGCGTAGCCCGGTGACGAACGACTGCCACGACGCGTTGGTCGGGGCGAAGCCGATCGTTCCCTTCCAGGCCGGATCGAGCAGCTCGTCGATGGTGGTTGGCGGATCTGGGGCGAGGTCGGGGTTCACCACGAAGACGCGGGCTCGGCCACTGGAGCCAACCCACATCCCGTTCGCCGAACGGTAGGCGGCGGGCACGATCGACAGCGTCGACTCGGGTAGTGCGCTGAACAGCCCGACCTTCTCGACCGCTCCGAGTGCGCCGGCATCTTGCGAGAAGAACACGTCGGCCGGTGAGGCGTCGCCTTCGGTGATCAGCTGGGCAGCGAGCTCGCCGCTGTCGCCCGGCCGGAGCTCCACTTTGATCCCGGTGGCCGCGGTGAACTGGTCGAGCAGCGGCTTGATCAGCTCCTCGCTGCGTCCGGTGTACACGGTGATCGAGCCGGACGGTGCTTCCGGCGCCGTTGAGCTGGCCGCGGTGGGGGCATCGTCGCCACACGCGGCGGCGAGCAGGCCGAGCATGGCGAGGGCGCCGACGGCCGAACGCCGTGTCCGCTGGCGGGCTGGTGAACTGGTCATTTCGAGTCCTCTTCGTTGGTGAGTTGTAACTAGCGGGTGATGTAAAGGAACCCTAACATCATCCGTCGACATTGCCACCATCCACCCTGCTGGGCGCCGGCCGCGCCGCTAAGGGGCCAGGTCGGTGGTACGGAGCAGTCCGGCTGCGAACGGTTCTCCGGCCACCGTCCGCCCCGGCGGTACGAAGAAGAAGCCGCCGCCCTCGGGGCGGATGTACTCCTCGAGGGCCTCACCGTCGAGGCGCGCCTGAACGGCGAGGAACCCGTCGCTCAAGCTGCGCTGGAAGCACACGAACAGCAGGCCCTGGTCGAGTTGCCCATCGGTGCTGAAACCGTTGGCGTAGTTGAAGCCGCGGCGCAGGATGAGGTTGCGTTCGCTCCCAGGGGTGCGTGGGTTGGCGAGGCGGATGTGCGCCGAGAGCGGTGTGACCTCACCAGCGTCGTCGAACTCCGGGGTCGCGGCCTCGTCGTCGCTGCTCAGCGGAGCCCCGCTCTCCTTCTTCCGGCCGATGATCAGCTCCTGAGTGACCAACGGAGTGCGATCCCAGAACTCCACCCGGTTGCGGATGATCCGGCTGACCATGTAGGTGCCGCCGACCGTCCATTCGGGCTCGTCGTCGTCTGCGCTCACCCAGATGTATCGATGGACGGTGGGCGAGTCGTGCGTGTCGAGGTTGGCGGTTCCGTCCTTGAAGCCGAGCAGGTTGCGCGTGGACGTACGCCCGGGACCCAGCGTGTTCAGCTCCTGGAACCCGGCCTGCATCCAGCGCAGGGTGAGCCATCCGCGGGTGGCGAGCATCAACCGGCGAAGCGAGTGGTGGGCGACGATCTCGCGCTGCGAGCAGATCTGGATGAGGAGGTCGCCGTGCGTGCGGCCGGGGTCGGATCTGTCGTTCGGGAACATCGGCATCGCCGCGAGCTGGCGTGGGGCGTGGGCCGCGAGCCCGAACCGGTGATCGAAGATCGAAGCTCCCAAGGCCACCGTGACCGTGAGGTCGTCGGGTTCGGGGGTGATGCCGGTGATGCGGTTGTCGGGAGGGGGGAACAGCGGATCGCCGGGACCCGCAGGGGTGCCGGAAGTGAGCAGGTCGACCTCGACGGACAGCGCGGTCAGCATCTCGCGGAGCCGATCGCGATCGGTCGCCGTGGTGTCGAAGGCGACGACGATGGCATGCCTCGGCGCCGGGGTGACGATGCCTGGCTGCCACGCGCCGATGTGGGAGATGAACGCAACTTCACTCATCGGGTCGGTGTCGACGCTCTCGCCCGGCACCTCCGCCGCGCAGCCGGTCGCAACCACCGCTCCTCCCGCGGCTGCTCCGGCGCGGAGGAACGACCGGCGGGTGATCGGCGACGTCACCCCTCCACCTCCAATCCGAGTGATCCCGTGAGCCGGGCGAGTGCTTCGGCGAGTTGTGCCATCGAGGTCTTGAGGTGGTTGCGGTCGGCCTCGGTCACCTCGTCATACGAAACGAACGAGTCGTCGCCCGAAACGAACGAGTCGTCGCCGCGGTACGGGTCGAGGGCCTCGCCCACCTCGGCGAACGATGCCGCGATGGTGTCGGCGAGGGAAACATCCACGCTGCGCAGCATGGTCTCGACGAGGTCGAACACGTGGCGTGCACCGCGCACGTTGGCGTCGAGCATGGCGAGGTCGGTGTGTGAGTAGCGGTCTTCCAGGCCGACGACCTTGGTCTGGGCCGCTTCCTCGATCAGCGTTGCCGCGCCGTTGGTCATCTCGCCAGGTTCGATGACGAGCGAGCCGTTGCCGGTGCTGCCCTGCGCCCAGAGGAAGTATTCGAGCGCGTGGAAGCCCGTGAAACCGGGGTCGGCCTCGGCCAGTGCGAAGTCCTCGCTGAGGCCGTCGATCGCCGTGGCGGAAACCGGAAGGCCCTCGACGACGGGTTCGATCATCTCCCACGGCTCGCGCATGGCCGGATAGAGCTCTCTCGCCGCGCTCAGGTCTCCGCGGCGAACGGCGTCGGTGAAACGAGTGGTGTTCGTCTGCAGGGCGCCGAGCAACTCGACCACGAGGCGGTGATACGCGGTCGCTGCGGCCTGAAGCTCATCGAGCGGGACCGCCGTGGTTTCGCTCGCCTCGGGCAGATCCTGGCCGACCACTTGCGTCGCCGGCGGCGGGGACAGACCTTCGTCGCCGGAGCACGCGGCCAGCATCGTCATAGTCACCGTCATCACCATCGCCATCGCCATCACTTTGACGATCGCCACGAGGATCAGTCGCCGAGCCGATCGAGGCCACGGCGGGCGAACCAAAGCGTGACCGCACTGAGCCCGACGATGGCCGCGAGACCACCCCACGTGTCGCCCCACGTGACCTCGCCGAGAAAGCCCTGCCGCGACAAGCGAAGGACGTTGGTGAACGGGTTCACCCTGGCGATCTCGTGGAGCCAGCCGGTCATGATGAACAGCGGCGTCTGGGCATTCGTGAGGAACAACGCGTTGAACAGCGTGAGCTGCATCAACGCCGCGGCCCGCATGTCACCGAAGACGTAGGCGAGGCCGAGACCCCAGCCGGCTGCAATCGTCGAGACGCCGAGTCCGGCGACGTAGAGCGCGACAAGACCGAGCGCGCCGTCAGTGAGCCGGGCCCCGAACGAAAAGCCCACCACCAGCACGGTGCTGATCACGATCATGACGCGGAGCCAGCAGGCGAGCAGCGGACCGAGGATGAGCGAGAGCGGAGGGCTCGGTGCCATCCGCAGCCGGTCGAAGAAGCCGCTCTCGAGATCGCGAACCGTGGAGAACCCCATCCCCACCCCGCTGAACCCCGAGCCCATGCAGCATGCGAGCGGCAGGTACCAGTTGATCGAACGGTCGGTCGGGAACCCGGGGATCTTGGTGATCGCGAAGAACGTGCCGCTGAACGCGATCGCCTGCACGATCGGCATCATCATCGCCGGAAGAAACGCCGACGGCAGGCGAACGATCGAGCGGAGGCCGCGGAGTGCGAGGCCACGTGATGAGCGCACGAGCGTGCCGCCTGGCGCCGAGGCGGAGTCGAACGAGACCGTCGAACCGGCCGGAGAAGGTGACGTAGCGGTCATCGTGCAGCCAGTCGGCCGGCGAGCGTGCGCATTGCCAGGGCGATCGAGAACACACCGATGCCGACGGGCACGAGCACGGCCTTGGCGACGTTGCCCCAGGTGAGCCCATCGATCACGAGCCCGCGGAGGCCCTCTACCAGATGCGACACCGGGTTGACGTTGGCGATCGTCTGATACACGCCTTGCATGGTTTCGCGCGGGAAGAACGCACTGGAGAAGAACAGGGCGATGAACAGCAGTGGAAAGCTGCCCTGCACCGCCTCCGACGACCCCGTCTTCAGCGCCATCGCCGCCGTGAAGCCCCCGATGGCCATGCCCGTCGCTGCCCCCGCCAGCACGATCACCATCAGGCCGACGACGCCGGCCTCGACACTCACGCCGAAGGGCATCAGCACGAGCGTGAAGAACAGGGCCTGGAAGGCGCCGAACACCGCCGCGCCGGCCAGCCGTCCGATGAGGATGCCGACCCGTGAGGTGGGCGCGCTGCCGAACAACACGCCCTGGGTGATGCTGCCGGCCAGCGAGAAGCTGAGGAACGAGTCGACCTGCGGGAAACCGGGCAGCGCGGTGGCCCTGTCGAACGACGAGGCGCCCAGCGCGGCGAAGAACAAGGGGAAGATCAACGACGGGGCGACGAGCGCGGGCTGGCGGTATATGGCCAGGATCGAACGCTTCGACAGCGCCAGCACCTGTCGAGTGAAGGCGGTGCGGTCGTCGTCGACTCGACGTGGAACCGGTAGCGCATCGACCGCCACGGTCATCGGCGCCCCCGCCGTTTGACCGCAGGAGCGCCCTCGTGATCGGTCGCGGGCTCGGTGCCGGTGCCGGCACCCTCGAGCCGGTGGCCGGTTGCCGCGGCGAAGACGTCGTCGAGGCTCGGTTCGCTGAGCTCGAGGTGCTGGATCTTGACGCCTTGTTCGTCGAGGGCGCGAACGACGTCGGTGACCTGCGCGGCGCCGCCTGGGAGGCCCACCGAGACGAGCAGCGACGGCGCCCCGACGGCAGCCTTCAGTTCTGTCGGCGTGCCTTGCTGCACGATCACCCCGTTGTCGATGATCGCCACCCGGTCGGCCAGCTGATCGGCCTCCTCCAGGTACTGCGTGGTGAGCAGCACGGTTGTGCCCTCACGATTCAGCCGGCGCACCTCTTCCCACAGGGTGATCCGGCTCATCGGATCGAGGCCGGTCGTCGGTTCGTCGAGGAACAGCACCGTCGGCTGGTGGATCAACGAGAGGGCGAGGTCGAGGCGGCGGCGCATGCCGCCCGAGTAGGTGCCAACCCGACGGTCGGCGGCCGCGGTGAGACCTACCCGCTCGAGCAGCTCATCGGCGCGTCGGCGCACAGCTGCTGCCGGAATGCCGTACAGGACTGCCTGCAGTTCGAGCAGTTCGTTGCCCGTCATCAGCGGGTCGATGGCCGCGTCCTGCAAAGCGACGCCGATGCTGCGGCGTACTCGGTCGGCCTGTGTCACCACGTCGAATCCGGCCACGGTCGCCGAGCCGGCGGTCGGCTTGAGCAGCGTTGTGAGCATGCGCACGGTGGTGCTCTTGCCGGCTCCGTTCGGGCCGAGGAACCCGAAGATCTCGCCGGCGCTCACGTGCAGGTCGACTCCGTCGACAGCTTTGACACGGTTGTTCTCGGGACCGAAGTGGCGCACGAGCCCGGTGGCGGTGATCGGGAAGTCGAGCGGAGGGTCGGACATGTCGTTGCACCCTACAACCGGGTTCGGCGTTCGCCGATGTGACTTCCCCGGGTCGGCGTGGTGGGCCGGCGCTGATCAGCCGGCGGCGTTGATCGCCGCCCAGACACGCTGGGCGGTGGTGGGCATGTCGATGTGACGCACGCCGAGATGGCTGACCGCGTCGATCACGGCCGAATGCACCGCCGGGGTGGATCCGATCGTGCCGCTCTCGCCGATGCCCTTCGCTCCCAACGGGTTCATGAACGTCGGGGTCTCCATGTGCACCACCTCCACACTCGGTAGCTCGGCGGCCGAGATGAACGCGTAGTCGGCCAGGTTCGAGGTGATCGGGTTGCCGTCATCGTCGTAGCGCACCTCCTCGAGCAGCGCCTGCGCCGCACCTTGAGCGACCCCGCCGTGGATCTGGCCCTCGAGCAACATCGGATTGAGCACGCGGCCGGCGTCGTCACAGGCAACGTGGCGGATGAGCTCGACCCGGCCGGTCTCGACGTCGACCTCCACGACCGCGACGTGGGCGCCGAAGGGGAACGTCGCCCCGCCGGCCTGGAAGAACGTCGCGTGCTGCAGGCCGTTGTCGAAGTCGGCGTCGTGCCTGGCAGCCACGGCCAGCTCGGCCCACGTCTTGGACAGCGCCGGCGTGCCGGTGACGTGGAACGCCGCGCTGTCCTTGTCGAGCACCACGTCGGACTCGCTTGCCTCGAGGAGCTTGGCCGCCAGCTTGCGGGCCTGGTCGACGAGCTCGCCGGCGGCGTTCCACACCGCGGCTCCACCGTGTTGCAGCGAGCGCGAACCCATCGTGCCCGTGCCCTGGGGCACCAGATCGGTGTCGCCCCACACGACGTCGATCTGATCCATGGGGATGCCGGTCTGCTCGTGGGCGAGCATGCTCCATGCGGTGACGTGGCCCTGACCGTGCGGCGACGTACCCGTGTAGACCACGGCGCGACCGTCGTCGAGCACCTCGATCCTGGCATGCTCGCCGAAGGGCGGGACGCCGCCGGTTATCTCCACGTACACGCTCACTCCGATTCCGAGCTGCTTGGCGTCTCCCGTGGCGCGCCGTCGCGCCTGCTCGGCGCGCAGGTCGGCGTAGCCGGCAACCTCGAGGGCCTTGTCGAGAGACTGCTCGTAGTCGCCGACGTCGTATGTCTGGCCGACGGCGGTGGTGTGTGTCTCCATGAACTTCGGGATCAGGTTCTTGCGGCGCACCTCGGCCGGGTCGATGCCGATCTCGAGCGCGAACAGGTCCATCGCCCGCTCGGCGGCCGCGGTGGCCTCAGGGCGGCCGGCGCCGCGGTAAGCCGTGGTGACCGCGGTGTTGGTGACGACGCTTGTGGTGCGGCACTCGATGTTGGGAATCGCGTACACCGCGCTGGCCATCGGGCGGGTCATGAACGGCGCGAGGATCGCCCCCATCTCCACGAACGATCCAGAATCCTGGATCACGTGCAACTGGTAGTGGGTGACGGTGCCGTCGCGGCTGCCACCGATGCTGACGTGCTGCACCTGGGCCCGACCATGGCCCATCACCATCATGCTCTCGCTGCGCGTCTCCCTCCAGCGCAGTGGGCGCCCCACCTTGGCCGAGATCACGCCGAGCAGCGCTTCTTCGGGGTCGCAGGAGATCTTCGCGCCGAAGCCGCCACCGACATCGGGGGTGATCACCTTCACCGCTTCGGGGGTGACGCCGTTGGTCTTCACGATGGTGTCCTTGGCGCTCTGGGCTGCCTGCGTGCTCAGCCACTGGTGAAGCCGATCACCTACCCACGCGACGGCAGATCCGCGGACCTCGAGGGGGCAGGGGGCCACGCGCTGGTTCACGAAACGGCCGCTCACCACGACCTCGCACCCGGCGAAGAACGCCTCGCCGGTGTTGTCGGGCATGCCGAGCACGGTGGTGTCGAACACGACGTTGCTCCCCGTGCTCTCGTACAGCAACGTGGTGCTGGTCATCGCCTCCTCCACGTCGACCAGTGCCGGCAGTACGGCGTAGTCGATGATGACCTGCTCGATGGCATCCTCGCCCTGGTCGGCGCGCTCGGTGACGATGACCGCGACCGGTTCGCCCACGAAGCGAACCTTGTCGATGCCCAGCAGACCGCGGGCCACCATCGGGTTGAAGTCCGACGGAACCGGCACCAGCCCCAGGTCGGCGGCCGTGAGCACGGCGATCACGCCAGGGCACTCGAGAGCGCCGGACGCATCGATCGACGAGATCGTGCCGTGGGCCACCGACGAGCGCACGTACGTGACGTGTGCGGCGCCGGCGAGCAACGGCTCGTCGAGGAGATCGTCGACGTACTTGCCGCCCGTCGTGAGGAACTTCGGGTCCTCCTTGCGGAGAACGCGATTCCCGAGGATGCTGCCGGCCACTGAAACTCCCTGCGATTGGTGAGATGATCGAATGCCGTCGATCTGCTCCGGCGACACTAGCGACGCGGGCGCCGCCGTGAGGCAGTTGTGCGTGGTGGTTCAGGGAGCTGTGGACGCCGGCGCCACCGGTGGGGGCGCGAGCCGGGTGCTCACGATCTGGGTGAACGTGTCGTAAGGCCATCCCGTCGGCAGCGGCAGCGCACCCGCCTCGGTGGCAGGCATCACCGAGATCCTCTGCTCGCCCGGCTCGACCATGCTGAGCTCGTCGCGGGCTGCTTCGCGCGCGCCGTCGATGGTCTCCAGCCGGCTCACCTCGGCCTGCAGCGGACCGTTGGTCTTGGTGAGAACCTCGAGCTCGGCGCGCTTGGTGTCGATCTGCTCCTTCTGGCTGATCCAGGTCTGCACGGGAAGCACGAAGAGTGCCGCCAACAGCGATCCGACCACGGCGAACCCGAACGCGGCGAGCACCCATCTGTTGCCCCTCCGGGTGACGAGCTGCCGATCGGCGCGGATCGGCCGGGTGAGGTCGCCGATGCGGGTGTGGTCGCCGGACGATGCGCGCCGCGACATCGGGCGCCGAGACGTCGGACGCTCCGGGCGCGCGGGGCGCGCGATGGCGCTCGTACGGTGACCACTGCTCACAATGGCAGTTTCGCAGGTGCGTGCTCGCGGGGTGCGGCACCCCCCGGCGGTGGGGTGGTGCCGTGGGGGACGATCAGCGCGGGGCGAGCGCACGCCGTCCGCGGAAGGCGGCGCCTTCGCCCAACTGCTCCTCGATCCGCAGCAGCTGGTTGTACTTGGCCACGCGATCGCTCCGTGCTGCGTCCTCGGTCTCGCCGCTGCGATGGCTCATCACACTGGTGTAGGCGTTGGCGGTTGCCAGCTCGACGGTGTCGAGCGTCTCGGTGAGGGTGCCGATCTGGTTGACCTTCACGAGCACGCTGTTGGCGATGCTGCGGTCGATGCCCATCCGCAGCCGGGCCACGTTGGTGACGAACAGGTCGTCACCGACGAGCTGCACGCGCGAGCACAGAGCGCTCGACATCGCGGCCCAACCCTCCCAATCGTCCTCGGCCATGCCGTCTTCGATGCTGACGATCGGGTAGGTGTCGACGAGCCGGCTCCAGTAGGCGACCATCTCTTCGGCGCTGAGCACCTTGCCTTCGCCGGCGAGGTGGTAACGGCCATCCTTGAACAGCTCACTCATCGCCGGATCCATGGCTATGGCGATGTCGTCTCCCGGGGTGTAGCCGGCCTTCTCGATCGCCTCGACGAGCAGCCGCAGGGCGTCTTCGTTGCTGGCGAGATCGGGGGCGAAGCCGCCCTCGTCACCGATCGCCGTTGACAGACCGCGGTCGTGAACGACCTTCTTCAAGGTGTGGTAGGTCTCGGTTCCCCAGCGCAGCGCCTCGCGAAAGCTCGGTGCGCCGACCGGCATGATCATGAACTCCTGCATGTCGATCGAGTTGTCGGCGTGTGCGCCGCCGTTCACGACGTTCATCATCGGCACGGGCAGCACGTGGGCGTTCGGGCCGCCGACGTAGCGGTACAGGGGAAGCTCGAGCTCGGCCGCGGCAGCCTTGGCGACCGCCAGGCTGGCCCCGAGGATCGCGTTGGCACCGAGTCGCGCCTTGTTGGCGGTGCCGTCGAGTGCGTTCATCTCGGCGTCGACGAGACGCTGATCGAGCGCATCGATGCCGCGGAGCAGGTCGGCGAGCTCGCCGTTCAAGTACCCGACGGCAGTGAGCACACCCTTGCCGAAGTAGCGGTCGCCGCCATCGCGCAGCTCCACCGCCTCGTGCTCGCCCGTCGAGGCCCCCGAGGGCACCGCGGCCCTACCGACGGCGCCGCTGTCGAGCACGACGTCGACCTCGATTGTTGGGTTGCCTCGCGAGTCGAGGATCTCTCTGCCGACGATGTTGACGATTTCGCTCATATGACGCACAACGGTAGCGACTGCCCGCAGCTTCGCCGAGCGCCGGGGCGGCCAATCGAGCGCAGACTTCCGTTCAAGATCCCTCCTGGAGATGCCGATGAACGGCCGTGGAGAACGAGANNNNCGGAGCCCTGCTCAGCGCCGAGCCGACGCTTCCGCCGCGGGTCGTGAACGCCGCCGAGGACCTTTGGAGCGGCGTCGAGGCCGAACCGCACACCCAGTTCCACCATGCCGACCTGGCCCCGCGCAAACCCGGGGTGTGGCTGCTGCCCACGCGGGCCGCCCGGGTGCTGGTGACGCTCGGCTGCATGGGCGGGGTGCTCACGACCTTGCTCCTGCTGGCCGCGCTGACGCCGGCGTTCGAGACGGGTGACAGCCGTGGGTTCGTCATCCCGCTCGACGAGAACGCCTGGTTCACGGCGTCGCTGATCGTGTCGAGCATCGTCACGTCGCTCGGATGGCTGTGGTGGACGGTGTCGGCAGCGTTCAACGCCGAACGGATCGTGCCGCTGGCGACGTCGCCGTGGCTGCCGACGTTCGTCTACCTCGGTGGGCCGATCACGGCCTTGATCGGAGCCGATCTCTCCAGCGACATGGCCCCGCTGGTGGTGGTCGCCGGCCTGGTCTGGCTCGTTGTCGGCCACATCGTGGTGGTCGCCTCGTTCCGGGCGACCGCCGGCCGGATCGGGGCATCGACCGAGTACTTCTCCAAGTTGATCTGGCTGCCGCTCGCGTGGGTGTCCTACCGGATGGGGCTCACCACGCTGCTGAGCTTCTTCGAGGAGGAGTCGACGCTGACCGTCTTCCTGGTGGTGGTCGGCTACCTGGGCCTGCTGTTCCCGGCCGGCCTGGTCGTGGCATCGTGGAACGCGATGGCCTCGTTCGAGCGTGCGTGCCGGCGACTGAACGTGCGAACCCTCGGTGTGGAGCTCTCGGTTCGCGACCTGTTGCGCGAACGTTCGGCCGCGCACGCAGCTAGTTCGACGACCGCAGCCTCGACTGGCGGCTGAACCGACTGGCCACCGAACCGCGTCGCCCCCGTACCGGCACGCGTCACGGTTGCTCGGAGCGCTTCACCTCGTCCCACATCGCGTCGAGCGCAGCGAGGTCGGCAGTGTGCAGATCGATGCTGCGCTCGCGGGCGAGCCCTTCGACGAGCTCGAACCGCCGCCGGAACTTGTGCGCCGCGGCGCGCAACGCGGTCTCCGGTTCGACACCGAGATGGCGGGCGACGTTCACCACGGCGAAGAGCAGGTCGCCGATCTCGTTTCCGACCGCGGTGTGATCGTCGATGGTGATCGCCTCGATCACCTCGGCGGTCTCCTCGGCGATCTTCGGGAGGGCACCGTGCACGTCGGGCCAGTCGAAACCTACCTTCGCAGCCTTGCGTTGCACGGTGTATGCGTAGGCGAGCGCCGGTTGCGACGAGGCGACACCGTCGAAAACGCTCGTCCGCTGCTTCTCGTCGCGCTTGATCGCATCCCAGTTGGCGACGACCTGCTCGGCTCCGTCGACGGTGACGTCGCCGAACACGTGAGGGTGGCGGCGGACGAGCTTGTCGTGCACCGAGCGGGCGACGTCGGCGATCGTGAACCGGCCCTCCTGCTCGGCGATCGTGGCGTGGAACTCGATCTGGTAGAGGAGGTCGCCGAGCTCCTCCACGAGATCGTCGTCGGTGGCGGGTTCGTCGGGGTCGAGGGCGTGGATCGCGTCGACCGTCTCGTACGTCTCCTCCACGAGGTACTTCACGAGCGATTGGTGAGTCTGCTCGCGGTCCCACGGGCATCGTTCGCGTAGCTGGCGGGCGAGTTGATGGAACCGGATCAGTTCGAACCCCACGGGCGTGCCCAGCGAAGGGATGTAGATGCAGGTGAGATGGTCGGCCTCGACTGTGCGGTCGAGCTCGGCCCAAGTGGTGCGGACGACGTTCTCGTCGTCGGTGCCGAGGCGTTGCAGGATCACGACTGGTTCGTCGCCGGTGGCCGCCTCGACAGCGAGCTTGATGTCGCTCAGCACCCAGTTGGCGTGGGTGTGGGCCACCAGCATCGCTCCCGAGCATCCTGCGCCGGCAGCGGCGAACTCGTGGCCGTCGACGAGCTTGATCGCCGATTCCACCGGATCGATTCCGAGCCGGGCATAGGCGAGATCGAGGAACGAGACGGCCGGCAGAATGGTGCACTCGATCCGGGGATCGTCACGGAGCAGGCGCACCGTACGTTCGAGCACCAGCGGCGACCCCGGCACGGCGTACAGCACGTGGCCGCTTTGTGTCGCGGCGTCGACGAGTTGGTCGGCGATGGTGCGGTACACGTCGGCAAACGTGTCGGCCGCCTCGTACACGTCGTCGAAGGAGACCGCGCCGGGCAGGAGGTGCGCCGATGGGTGCCGTTCGGTGCGCACGAACCGCACCGCGGCCGACGCGATGGCGTCGAGCGTTTGGGTGGTGACGAAGCGCGCGTCGCCGGGACCGAGGCCGACGACGGTGATCGTCGGTGCGCTCACGCCTGGAGCGGGTCGACTTCGGCGGTGACCGCGTTCCAGACGCCGTAGCGGGGATCTACGTAGACATCGGCGCTCGCCAGCAGTTCGGGCAACCGGATGGCGTTGGTGGCCGTTTCGGCCAGTGCGAGCTGGGCGTCACCGGACAGCTCGTCGTAGGGGCGGATCGTGACCAGCACAGTGACGGTGCCGACGTCGACGATCACCGGATGGCCGACTCCGGCTTCGACTGCCGGCCCGATTAGGTCGGGGTTGACACCGGCGATCGCGACGCACTCGCTTCCCTGGTTGTCGAAGACCACTCCGCCGTTGCCGGCCAGACCTGGATCGGCCGAGTACCGGGCCGCGGCATCCGCCCACGACATGCCCGACTCGAGCTCGGCGAGCACCGTGCCGGCGACCTCGGGCGGGTCGACCGGGATCGCCCCGAGGCACACGGTGCCACTGACCGAGGGACCGGCCTGGTACATCTCGCGCCCGGCGTCGGGCGTTTCGGCGACGAGCGCAGCGATCCCGTTGCTGAGCCTGGCATCGAGGTCGGCGGTGCCGGCGACGGCGGTGTCGGTCGTGCCGGTGGCCTGCTCGACCAGTTCTACGCGGATCCATCGGGTGAGCTCGGCCCTGACCAGCGAGGCGTCTTGCGTAGCGGCGTGTTGCCGCCCTTGTCCGTTGGCCATGAGCGCGTCGATGTCTTCAACGGCGAGTGATCGCTCGCCGACGCGCGCAGCCTGGTCGTTGGCGGTGAAGGTGGAGCACGACGACACGGCGAGCGCGGCGACGAGCGCGCCGGGAGGCGAGGAGGGAACGACGATTCACGGTGGGAGACGCTACTGCCCGATCGGTACGAGCTCGCGAAGGAAGCCGACCAGGAACTCGGCCGGATCGAGGCCTCGTCCCAATGGCACCACCAGCTGTCCGGCGTCTTCTTTGTAGATCGCGGTGCGACTCAGCCGCTTGAGCCGCATCGTCTCGCTCACCTTCAGCCGCAGTGGCCCCAGGCGTGCGCCGGCACCGGCGATCGACACGTCGCGCAACCCGAGCCGGTGGCATTCGGCGCGGAGGTAGCCGACGTTGAGCAACGCGTCGGCCGGAGTTGGCACCGGGCCGTACCGGTCTTCCCATTCGGTGCGGATGTCGTCGACCTGGCCGGCCTCGGTGACGGCTGCCAGACGGCGGTAGGCCTCGAGCCGCAGCTCCTCCTTGGCGACGTAGTCCTTCGGCAAGAAGGCATCGGTCGGCACGTCGAGCTTCACCTCGCTCGGCGCCTTGAGCGGTTCGCCCTTCATCTCGCCGACGGCCTCGGTCACCATCTGGCAGTAGAGGTCGTAGCCCACCGCGGCGATGTGACCGCTCTGCGATTCGCCGAGCAGGTTGCCCGCGCCGCGGATCTCGAGGTCGCGCATCGCGATCTTGAAGCCGCTGCCCAGGTCGGTGGCCTCGCCGATCGTGCGCAGCCGCTCGTAGGCCTCCTCGGTGAGGCGCGCGTCGCGGGGATGGAACAGGTAGGCGTAGGCGCGTGATCCGCTGCGGCCGACGCGACCCCGCAGCTGGTGCATCTGACCGAGCCCGAGGAGGTCGGCGCGTTCCACGACCAGGGTGTTCACGGTAGGCATGTCGATGCCGCTCTCGATGATGGTGGTGCACACCAGCACGTCGAAGCGGCCCTCCCAGAAGTCGACCACGACCTGCTCGAGCGACCCTTCGTCCATCTGGCCGTGAGCGACGGCGATTCGTGCTTCGGGTACCAGTTCGCGCAGCCGGCCGGCGCACTGATCGATGGTGTTGACCCGGTTGTGAACCCAGAACACCTGGCCTTCGCGGAGGAGCTCGCGGCGGATCGCCTCGACGGCGACGCGCTCGTCGTACTCGCCGACGAAGGTGAGGATCGGTTGCCGATCGGCCGGTGGGGTCTGCAGCAGCGACAGGTCGCGGATGCCGACCAGGCTCATCTCGAGCGTTCGCGGAATGGGTGTGGCGCTGAGGGTGAGCACGTCGACGTTGATCTTCAGCTTCTTCATCGCCTCCTTGGCCTGCACCCCGAACCGCTGCTCCTCGTCGACGACCAACAACCCGAGATCTTTGAACTCGACGCCGTCCTGCAGCAGGCGATGCGTGCCGATGACGCAGTCGACCTCTCCGCTCTTCAGCCCGGCGAGCACCGCCTTCGCCTCCTTCGCGGTGAGGAACCGACTGAGCACCTCCACTCGCAGGGGGAATCCGGAGAACCGGTCGGCGAAGGTGTTGCCGTGCTGTGTGGCGAGCAGCGTGGTGGGCGCGAGCACGGCCACCTGCTTGCCGTCCTGGATGGCCTTGAACGCAGCGCGGATGGCCACCTCGGTCTTGCCGAACCCCACGTCGCCGCACAGCAGCCGGTCCATCGGGTAGGCGCGCTCCATGTCGTGCTTGATGTCGTCGATGGCAGTGCGCTGATCGGGGGTCTCGGCAAACGGGAAGGCGTCTTCCATGTCGTGCTGCCACGGTGTGTCCTGGCCGAAGGCGTGGCCGGGCGCGTTGACCCGCTTCTGGTAGAGCACGACAAGTTCTTGGGCGATCTCGCGCACGGCGCTGCGCACACGCGACTTGGCCTTGGCGAAGTCGGCGCCACCGAGTCGGTGCAGCGAAGGCGTTTCGCCACCGACGTACTGGCGGAGGGCGTCGATCTGATCGCTCGGCACGTAGAGCCGGTCGCCGCCCTTGTAGGCGAGCAGCAGGTAGTCGCGCTCGGTGCCGCCGATGGAGCGCTTCACCATGCCCTCGTACTGGCCGACGCCGTGCTGGTAGTGCACCACGTAGTTGCCTGGTCTGAGGTCTTCGAAGAAGCCGGCGCTCTGCCGTTTGCGTGGCCGCGGCTGACGATGGCTGCGGCGACGCCCGGTGAGGTCGCCCTCGGCGACCACGGCGAGCTTGGCCATCGGGAGCGAGAAGCCGCGATGCAGTGGAGCGGTGATCACGTAGCCGCCGGGGCGGGTGAGGTCGGTGGTGTCGGTGGCGGCGACGAAGTCGAGGCCGCGCTCGCGCAGGAGTGCGCCGAGACGCTGTGCGGATCCGACACCGTCGGCGGCGACCACCACGCGGTACTGATCGACCAGGAGCTCTTTCAGCCGGAGTGCCAGCCCTTCGCCGTCACCCACGACCGGGCCCCATCCGGTGGCTTGCACCATCGGGGCGTCAGGGTTGGAAGGTGTCGAGCTGATCGTCCACATCTGTTGACCGGTGGCCAGCAGACCTTCGGTGTCGGCGTGCAGCCGCGGGAACGCCCTGTCGGCGTCGCGCGCCCAAGTGCCGGCGAGCGTGCGGGCCAGGTCGTCTTCCTCGGCGAGCAGGTCGTTGGCCCGGTCGCGCATCCGGCGGGGTTCGAGCAGCACCAACTTGGCGTTGTCGGGCAGCACCGCGGTGATCAGCCGGTCGTCGTCCAAGAGCCATGGCAGCCAGCTCTCCATCCCGTCGAACAGCGTGCCCTCGGCCAACCTCTCCCAGTGCTCGCGCCCCCAAGGCTCCGACGCGATCAGTTCGTTGGCGCGGGCCCTCACCTGGTCGCTCGGGAGGAGCTCGCGGGCCGGGAAGATCAGTGCCTCGGCAAGATCTGTGGTGCTCCGCTGATCGTTGACGGTGAACTCGGTGAGGCGATCGACCTCGTCGCCCCACAGGTCGATGCGGACCGGTGCTTCGGCCGTGGACGGGAACACGTCGATGATGGCACCACGACGAGCGACTTCGCCGCGGTGCTCGACGAGCTCTTCGCGGCGGTATCCGTAGCCGATGAGCGAGCGCAGCAGTTCGTCGGCGTCGAGGATGTCGCCGGGTCGGATCTGGACCGGGTCGGTCGACGTGGCGCCGGGGCCCAACTTCTGTAGCAGGGCGCGAACACCGGTGACCACGACCGCGGGCATGCGTTCGGGGGTGCGCAGCCGCCACAGCACTTCCAGGCGCCGGCCCATCGTCTCCACGCTCGGGCTGACCCGCTCGAACGGGAGGGTCTCCCACGCGGGGAACAGCGCCACGTCGTGGGCCGGCAGGAACTGGGAGAGGTCGTCGAGGAGCTGACCGGCATCGCTACCGGTCGGGCAGGCGATCACCAGCGGGCGGCGACCGCCGAGGCGGCTCAACGCGGCGATCGCCACGGCACGGGCGGCCTCGGACACGGCGATCATCGCTTGCGGGTCGCCGAAGGCGTGGGTGAGCCCTGGTTCCGAGCGGAGCAGC
Source organism: Acidimicrobiaceae bacterium (assembly GCA_006515795.1). Lineage (GTDB taxonomy): Bacteria > Actinomycetota > Acidimicrobiia > Acidimicrobiales > Ilumatobacteraceae > VFMC01. Next base: position 23,371 of record VFMC01000088.1, read on the forward strand.
GAGGGGAGCGCGTGGAGCGACATGGGTTGCTCAGGGTAACCCGGTGGGTTCGCCGGGCGTCTCCAGCAGAATGGCCGACGAACCGCCATGCCATCGCCTGCATCTCTCCACGCCCGCTCGCTCACGCTGTCGTTCGGGCGCGACCCCATCCTCGACGATGTCGAGCTGAAGGTGTCGCCCGGATGGCGCGTCGGCCTCGTCGGTCCGAACGGCGTTGGAAAGTCGACCTTGCTGCGGGTGCTCGGTGGCACTTTGACGCCGGACGCCGGCTCGGTCACGGTGACGCCGTCGAACGCCACGGTCGGCTACCTCCCGCAAGAGCCCGAACGCGATCGCACCGAGTCGGTGGCGGCACATCTGGAGCGGCGCACGGGGGTGGCCGCGGCAACTGCGGAGATGCACGAAGCCACGAGGGCGCTCGCCGCAGGCGGCGCGGGTGCCGACGACAGGTACGCCGACGCGTTGGAGCGCTGGCTTGCACTCGGAGGCGCCGATCTCGACGCTCGCGTCGCCGCGGTGTGGGCCGACCTAGGTCTCGAGCCACGCTTGCTCGATCAGACGATGGACACGCTGTCGGGTGGGGAGGCGGCTCGCGTGGGCCTTGCCGCGTTGCTCCTGTCGCAGTTCGACGTGTTCCTCCTCGACGAACCCACCAACGATCTCGATCTCGACGGCCTGGCCACGCTCGAGCAGTGGATCGGCTTGCTGGATGCCCCCGTGGTGCTAGTGAGCCACGACCGTGAGTTCCTGCGGCGCACGGTCACCCACGTGGCCGAGCTCGACGAGTTCAGCCATGCGATCACCGTGTTCGCCGGCGGGTGGGAGGCGTTCCTCGTCGAGCGTGACCGCGCCGCCGAGCACCGGCGCGAGCGCTACGCCGAGTACGCCGAAAAGCGCGCCAAGTTGCAGGGGCGTGCTCAACGCGAGCGGGAGTGGGCCACGCAGGGGCTCAGTCGCGCCAAGAAGAAGCCCGACGACAACGACAAGAACATCAAGGCGTTCAAGATCGATCAGACCGAGCAACTTGCCGGCAAGGCGGCGCGCACCGAGCGGGCGATGGAGCGGCTCGAGGTGGTCGACGAGCCGCGAGAGGCATGGCAGCTCCGGCTCACCTTCGGCGAGGCAGCCCGCAGCGGCGACGTCGTGGTTCGTCTCACCGACGCTGTGGCGCGCAACGGTGAGTTCGTGCTCGGCCCGATCTCGCTCAGCATCGGCGCCGGCGAGCGCGTCGCCATCGTCGGACCGAACGGAAGCGGCAAGAGCACCCTGCTCGACGTGATCCTCGGTCGCCGGCCACTCGACGGCGGTGATCGTTGGTTCGGTCCAGGCGTGGTTGTCGGAGAGCTCGAGCAACGTCGTGTGCAGCTCGCCGACGACTCCTCGCTGCTCGCGGCGTTCATGGCGGCCACCGGAATGCCGATCCCCGAGGCGCGGACGTTGCTGGCGAAGTTCGGCATCGGCGCCGCCGAGGTGCATCGACCCACGAGTTCGCTGTCACCCGGCGAACGCACCCGAACGGTGCTGGCCTTGCTGATGGCCGCCGGCACCAACTGCCTCGTGCTCGACGAACCCACGAACCATCTCGATCTGGCCGCCATCGAGCAACTCGAGATCGCCCTCGATTCGTTCCGCGGCACGGTGCTGCTCGTCACCCACGACCGTTCGCTCCTCGCCAACATGCGACTCACCCGCAGGATCACGCTGTCGGGCGGCCGGCTCGCGGGCGATCAGTCGGTGGAGGGGTCGAGGGTGGTGCCGTTGTAGTGACGTTGGGCGGCGTCGATGCCCTCGCGCAGGAGCATCTCCACCGCGTCGGCGGCGTGTTGCACGGCCACGTCGAGGAGGGCACGTTCCTGCGGTGGCAGCTTCGACAGCACATGACCGGCGCCGCCTTCTTTCGAAGGCGGTTTGCCGATGCCGATCCGCACGCGCAGGTAGTCCTGGGTGTGGAGGTGGGCCGTGATGCTGCGCAGGCCGTTGTTGCCGGCAAGCCCTCCACCCGCCTTCACCCTGGTAACGCCAGGCGCCAGATCGAGCTCGTCGTGCACGACGATGAGCTGGTCGGGCTGGTCGAGCCCGTAGCGCTTCAGCATCGGCCGCACGGCCTGGCCGCTCTCGTTCATGTAGGTGATCGGGAAGGCCAGCACCACACGGCGGTCGGCGATTGTGGCCTCGGCCACCAGCGCCTTGTCGCGGCCGGGCTTCAGCAGTACGCCGTGACGCCTGGCCAGTTCGTCGATGCAGTCCGCGCCCACGTTGTGGCGGGTTCGCTCGTACTGCCTTCCAGGATTTCCGAGACCGACGATGAGGGCATCGACGCTCACGTCGATCCTCGCCGGGTGTGGGTCACTCCGCCGCGTCGGCGGCGGCGTCGCCGTCGGCGGCTGTCGCGTCGGATGCCTCGCCCTCGACGGGGACCTCGACCGCGGCGCGGCTGAGCATGGTGGTGACCACCGGCATGTCGGGGTCGCCGGTTGCGGTGACACCCTTCGGCATCGGCACCTCGGCCAGACGGATGACGTCGTGGGGCTGCATGTCGGTGATGTCGATGACGAACTCGTTGGGCATGTTGGTGGGCGTGGTGAGCACGTCGATCGAGTCGACTGCCGGATCGACGAGACCGCCGATGTCGATGACGGCCTTCGCCTCGCCCACGAGCCGCAACGGCACCGAGACCGTGATCTCCTCGTTCATGTTCACCTGGAGGAAGTCGATGTGGCTGACGGTGCGCTTGATCGGATGACGCTGCATCTCTTTTACGACTGCCGGGTAGCTCTTGCCTTCGACCTGGAGGGCGAGCACGGTGTTGGCGCCGGCCGGGCCGCTGAGTGCGAGACGCAGTTCGCGACGCTCGACGGTGACGTTGACAGGTGTCATTCCTCGGCCGTACAGCACGCCGGGGATGTGTCCCTCGGCGCGGATGCGGCGTGACGACGGCGATCCGGTGGGACGACCAGTGGTTG
>VFMC01000492.1 GCA_006515795.1 Acidimicrobiaceae bacterium
CGACGGTGCAGAACAACGGCACCGCGGCGGTCGGCTCGGCCTTCCAGTGCGGCTACTACCTGTCGGCCTCCGACACGGTGACGACGAGCGCGACGCTGCTCGGGTCCTACACCGTGAACAGCCTCGGAATCGGGGCTTCGCAGACCGACTCGAACCGGGCCCTGACCATTCCTGGGGGGCCGGCCCCGGGCTCCTATTACCTGGGGTGCATCGCCGACAACGGCGGGGCGATCGCCGAGAACAGCGAGACCAACAACGTCTCGGTGGCGGCGGGTACGGTCAGCGTGCCGTTCCCCGCGGGAATCGTGATCTTCCCGCTGGATGCGCCGGCAACGGTGTCGGCGGGCTCCACGTTCATCGCGAGCTTCCAGGTGGTGAACCCGGGCGAAAACACCTTCGTGCTGGGTTCGGCCAGCCTGACCTTCAGTGGTACCGGCTTGACGGTCTCCCAGAGGACGATCCCGGCCAGCGTGGCCGGCGAGAGCATCGCCACCTACTCGTTCAACGTGACGGTGGCGAACAACGCCGACACTCACCTGCAGACCGCGAGCATCGCCATCAGCGGCACCGACGCGGTGAGCGGGGCACCGGTCAGCGACAGCGACGCGGCGGCCGGGACGGTGCAGGTGCTGACCGCCTCAACCCTGACGTTTACCGATGCGAGCAGCAACCCCAAGACGTTGTTCGACCTGGGGGCGAACGATCTGTTCCTGACCTTGCGGGACGCTGACCAGAATTCGAGCGCGTCGACCGAGCAGAGTGTGGTGGTCACGGTCACGAGCAGCTCCAGCGGAGATCGCGAGACCTTCCAGTTGCGGGAGACCGCGGTCGATTCGGGGGTCTTCCGCAACGTGCTGGCCGTGCAGACCTCGAGCGCCGCGAAGGTGGATGGCGACGGCGTGATGCAGACGGCGCCGGGCTCGCGCCTCGATGCCGCCTATCAGGATTCGCGGAACTCGACCGACCGTTCGACCGCGGCGGCCACCATCCGGCTGACGCCGACGCAGGCGGCCGGGCAGTTCACGAACGCCACCGGCTCGCAGATGTTCTTCTACGCCATCGGCGTCGAGCTGGTCTACGTCACGCTGACCGACTCCGATCGCAACACGAACCCGACCTCGGTGGACGTCGTCACGGTGGCGCTGACCGACGGGGCGACGGGCGATCGCGAGACGTTGACGTTGCACGAGACGGGGGCGGCCACCGGGCAGTTCCGCAACCGCACGGGGTTGCCTTCGCTCAGGAGCGCGACGCCGGCCAACGCCAACAACAACCTGGAGACGGCCGACAACTCGACGGTCACGTTCGCCTATACCGATCCGACCAATCACGACACCGCCTCGGGGAACTCGGTGATGAAGTTCACGACGCCGAGCACGACGCGGTTCACCAACCAGGCCGGCGGCGCGGTCACGGCCTACACGCTGGGCATCGACAGCGCCTACGGGACGGTGATCGACGCCGACCATAACTCGAGTCCCTCGGCGCAGCAGGAG
>VFMC01000089.1 GCA_006515795.1 Acidimicrobiaceae bacterium
GACGCGGCGACGTCGTCGAGCTCGAAGTTGCCGACGAGTGCACCGTCGCCGGCGCGGCGCATCCGCAACGAACGCTCGGGTTCTGGTCGCGGTTCGTTGTCGTCGATGATCGCTTCGGCACGGGCCTTCCACAGTTGGCAGGCCTTCTCGGTGTCGGCGACCGGGAGTGGGGCGATGATCGCGACGATCTCGGTCTGCTGTTCGGCGAGCACCGCAGCGAGCTTGGCGGGGCAGGCGTGTTGCAACGCGGTGACCTGACCGGCGGACAGGGTGCGTGTCACGGCGGCGTCGGCGACGGCGGGGAACCGGTCGAGGAAGCGACCGCGATGGACCCACTTCCATGAGTCGCTGTCGGCGAGGCGGCCGTGGGTGCGCAACCATGCCGCGATCGACACCGATCCGTCGTAGCCCCAGTCGCCGCTCAGCTCCAACCGGCGAATCGCCAGCGCCAACCGGGCGGCCTCACGTTCGTGGGCGGCGAGCGCGGCGAGCAGCTCGGAGGCGGTGAGCACGCAATCGACGACGTCGACGGGTGCGTCGTCGGATACGTCGATCATGTCTTGGATCGTACACCAGTTCGCCCACACTCAAACCTCGAAACCCATGTTCCACATAGGTTGTAGCGATAGCCGGGCCCCGCTCATCGCTGCCGGAGATGCTCGACCAGCGTCGCTGAAGGTCAGGGCCTTGGCCCCTCGGGTTGTCGCGTTGGTCGGCGTGATCGGCGCGGTCAGGACGTTGGCGCGGTCGGTGTGAACGACGGGCGCTCGAGCTGTTCGCCGGTGTCGGTCCACGCCGACAGGAACGTGTAGAGGTCGCCGCGGATCACGGTTCGTCTCCACTCCAGCGGGCGGCCCTCGTGCGAGGTGAACCGTTCGACGAGGAACGCTGGTTCCTTGGCGGTCGTGCCGAGCAAGGCCCGCTCGTCGCCGGTGGGGAGCACGGGGTGCAGGCGTTCCCAGCCGGCGCCCGGTCTCACGCCGCAGCGCTGCTCGAGCTCGGTGTACACCGCGGTGCGGCGGAAGTCGACGCTCAGCAGGGGGGTGGCCACGGCAGCTGGTAGCCAGAGCTGATCGATGGCGATCGGCGTGGCATCGGCGTAGCGCAAGCGCTTCAGGTACACGAACTTCGTCCGACCAGACAGCCCGAGTCGGGCGGCGACGTCCACCGCGGTCCGCTTCTCCAGCGCGAGCACGTCGTTGCGTTGTTCGAAACCCTGCTCCTCGATCGAGCGGAACAGGCTGTACAGCGCGCCGGTGCGCTGCTCGATCGGCTGATTGCGGAGGAAGGTGCCGCGTCCTCGCTCGCGGTTGATCAGTCCCTCACTGTGCAGGCGGCGCATCGCCTCACGCATCGTGTGCCGACTCACGGCGTACTGCTCGATGAGCTCACGCTCCGGCGGGAAGCCCAGGGTGAACTCGTTGCGGGCGAGCCGCTGGCGCATGTCGGCGAGCACCTGGGCCCAGAGCGGCAGGGGATTGGCTCGATCTGGCTTCCGGTAGGTCGTGCGTGTCACCTGGCCAATGTACGTACAAAGCAGCTCGGGTGCAACGATGCCGGATGACTAGCCGACGGTAGGTGCGCCTGCCGCCAGCCAGCTGACGATCCCGCCGTCGAGGTCGTACACGTGGGTGAACCCGAGCTCCGCCATGATCGCAGTCGCCTGCCCGCTGCGATTGCCGGATCGGCAGTAGACGAAGTAGGTGGCGCCGCGGTCGAGCTCGGCGATCTTCTCGCTGAATCCACCGGCGTTGAAGTCGAACAGCTCGGCTCGCTCGATGTGGCCTTCGGCGAACTCCTCGGGCGTGCGCACGTCGATGATCCGAATCGAGGGATCGGCCGTGAGCTGCAGGGCCTTGGGAACGTCGACGAGCTGCACCGCCGGCGCCCCAGCCGCGGCCGCGGTCGCGGTGGCCGACTCGTCCTCGACGGAGCCGCTGTTGCCGCACGCGGCGAGCGCCATTGCGGACACGAGGGTGGCGACGGACAAGCGATGGCTCATCAGGCGAGGATAGCGATATGTACGGACATTTCGCCGGCGGAGCGCGACTGGCCCGGGAACTGGTCGTAGGACCATGGTGCAATTGTCGGGTCCCGGCATCTCGCCCACACTGGTCGACATGAGCGAGCCTTGGAGCGGACACGGAGATCAGCCGGCCCACATGGATTCGGTGTTCACTGGTGCCCCTAGCGCCAGTGCCGCCACGGTACGTGAGGTGATCGGTCGCCCACGTCGGGTCGAATCACGCCGCAAGACCGTGCCCGTCTCGTTGTTGTGGGTCATCACCGCCGCGGCCGCAGGCGGATCGGTGTTCGCCGTCCGCGACGCCCTCTTCGCCAGTCCCGGCAACGAGACCACACGATCGGTTTGGACCAACCCCGGCAAGCGTGCCGATCTGCCGAGCGAGGGCATCTCCGTGCCGGTGTCCGCCAGCACGATGCCCGACCGATCCACCGCCGGCTCTGCCAGCCCGTCGACGGCCGAGTCGGTCACGGTGCCGACGACCATCGGTGGTGCCGACCCGACCACCACGGTGGCGAGCAAGGGGTCCGGCAACCAGGGCTCCGGCCAGGCGCCGGTCACGGCCACGACAACTGTCACCACCACGCCGGCCGCCGGTGGTGCCACCGGCTCGCCCGCAGTGAGCGTGCCGTCATCGAACGCCGACAACACATCTACCTCGGTCACGACCGCCACATCACCCGACGACAGTGCTCCGGACGAGTCCGGTCCATCGACGACCGACGACTCGGGGTCCGGCAAGGGCAAGGGATCTGGATCTGGTGGCGGAGGCGGCGGCTGACGTCAGTTCAGGTGCTCGCTCGCCCAGAGCGCGGCCTGGGTCCGGTCGCTCACACCGAGACGTTGGAAGACGCTCGTGAGGTGGGCCTTCACGGTGCGCTCGCTGATGCCGAGGCGGCGAGCGATCTGCTTGTTGGCGAGCCCCCCACGCACGAGCAGCAGCACCTCGCGCTCGCGGTCGGTCAGCGACACGGTCTCGCGACGCGTGCGGCGCGACTCGAGCAGCACCCGCGCGGCCTTCGGGTCGAGTGGCGATTCGCCGGCGAACACCGAGCGGATGGCGCCGGCGATGTCGTCGGGGTCTGAGTCCTTCAGCAGGTAGCCGTCGGCGCCGGCGGCAAGCGCGTCGAGGATCCTGGTCTGGTCGGAGAACGAGGTGAGCACGAGCACCCGACTGGCCGGATGTGCCGCGGTCATGCGCCGCGTCGCCTCCACACCATCCACGTCGGGCATCGACAGGTCCATCAACACGACGTCCGGTTGCAGGCGCGCCACCACTTCCAGGACCTCGGCCCCGTTGGCCGCCGTTCCGACCAGCTCGATGTCGGCGGTGGTGGCCAGCAGGAGCTCGAGGCCGGATCGCACGACCTGGTGGTCGTCGGCGACCACAACGCGGATCTTGGGAGGGGATGCTTCGTTCATGGTGAGATGCCTCGGATCGGGATCAGGTTGGAACGGTACCCGCGGTGCGGTCGGAGCGGGGGTTGCGCGTGGTGGGCGGGCGGACTGGAGCGGGAAGCTGGATGACGAGGTTGGTGCCGACATCGATCGACGAGCGAACCGTCAACGAGCCGCCGAGCTCGTTGGCGAGGTGGGCGAGCGACCGCAGGCCGACGTGGCCCTCGGCCGAGCGCTCGCTGAGATCGATCGTGGAGAAGCCGCGTCCATCGTCGTCGACGGTCATGTGCACGTCGCTGCCGACGAGGTGGAGCTCGATGCGAACACGTGTGGCGTGGGCATGGGAGACCACGTTGCGCAGTGCCTCCTGGGCGGTGCGGTAGAGGAGGGCGGAGGTGTCGGGATCGAGGGCGATGTCTTCGAGCTGCACGTCGAGATCGGTCGTGATCCCGCGCCCGTTGAGCCGGCCGAGCAGGTCGCCGAGCGCCGACTCGAGTCCCTCCTCCTGGAGGTTCGGAGGGTAGATCTCGACCAGCAGCGATCGGAGCGATTTGATGCTGGCCCGAATCGAAGCGGATGCGTCGAGCGCGTCGCGCGGCGCGAGCTGTTCGCCGCGACCGAGAGCTGCCAGGCGAAGCGAGACCCCGGTGAGATCCTGCACGACACCATCGTGGAGATCGCTGGCGATGCGCCGCCGTTCGGACTCGCTGGCGGCGATCGCGTGCCGGAGCAGGCGCTCGCGTTCGGTCTGGCTGCTGTCGAGCCGGCGGGCCATCGACCAGGCGAGAGGGAGTTGGATCAGCTGGAGAACCACTAGCGCGCCGATCGCGATCGGTGCGAACTCGAGCCAGAGCCGTCGGCCCACGTCGGTGACTCCGCTGTACCGGAAGTAGGTCTCGAAAAGGATGGGCGTACCGTTCGGGAGCGTCGTGCCGACGTACACCTCGAGCAGCTTCGTCTCGGCCTCGTACTGGTTCTCGGGCTTGGAGAGATCGCTGACCTCGGCGTTGGGAGGCCCCCCGGCGATGACCGCCAGCGCCTCGTCATCGATCTCGAACTTCTGACCGATCAGTCGCGGTTCATCGGCGTAGAGCACGGTGCCATCGGCGCTCCACAGCTTCACCCGCACGAGTGAGCCGCCGAGAACCGACTCGCGTACAGCGGCATCGAGTCGCTCGAGCGCTTCGGCGTCCTCGGTGAGCAGTGCATCGTCGAGAACCGGCTCGACGATGCCGCGCAGGCTCACCCACGTGATTCGTTGCGCGTCGGCGATTGCCTGCTCGGTGCCGACACGCCTGCTTGCCCAGGCCGTGAGCGCGACGACGAGCCCGAGGGCGAGGAGACCCGCAAGTGCGAAGCGGCCGACGACGCGCCGGACCGAGATGCGTTCCACCAACATTCCCGGTCTCATCGAGTCGTGCTCTTCATCCGCCATGTTTGCCATCTTCCCACGCGCGTGCCCAGACGGGTCCCGCTGTGATCATTCGACGTCGACCGCTCCACGCGCGATCGCTGCCGCCTCGCCGACGACCCGCAGTTGCAGGTTCGGTAGCGAGGCAAGCGCCGACCAGCCGTGGGAGATGCGCACAAGACCGGCGGCGAGATGCATCCGCTGCGAACGTTCGATCTCGTCGCGGTGAGCAGGCGCTGCCGCGAGGTAGTGCTCGACGAACGGGAGAGTGACCCCCCACGAGGGCACGGCTCCGTGCAGCAGCTCCGTCGCCCAGCACCATGCCCTCCAGTAGGCGACGTCACGACCTGGCGACGCCAACCGGGCTCGATCGAAGTCGATGATTCGCAGCGCGTCGTGGTCGATCAGCAGGTTCCGTGGGGTGAAGTCGCCATGAGTGATGGTGGAGACGAGCGGCGGTCGGGCGGTCGACTCGAGGGCGTCGACGACATCGGTGGCAGCCGGTCCGATCGCTCCGGCCAGTTCCGCTGCCTTGCGCCGCAGCGAGCGGAGCAGCTTGCCCGTCGAACGCATCGGCGCGAGGCACGGGTCGACGGTTGCCACGTCGACCAGGTGCAGATCAGCGAGCAGCTCGGCGGCTGCCGCGCCGTGGGTGAGGGCCCCGCCGAGCTCGCCGCGGCTCCCGAGCGGCGCACCCTCGACCAACTCGCTCAGCACTGCGGCGGCGCTCGGTGACCAGCCGATCGGCGCGGCGATTCCCGGCCCGGACCGCATGCCACCGAGAGGTGACCGCCACAGCGAGACGGCGAGCTGGTGAGCGGCATGCGCCCGCGACGACGCATCGCGACCGACGAAGACCTTGGCGACGACCGGTTTCCCGTCGAGCACTGCGGCGAGCACCGGGCGATCTGGATGCCGACCGTCGAGAACGCGGAGGTCGGAGACGGCGAATCCGTCGGCGCGGAGATCGGCCGTTGCCTGCCCGATGTCGTTCACGGACAGACCCTCACCAACGGGCGATGGCGTAGACCCGCTCACGCTTGCTTGAAACACGGGAGCGAACTGCGATGACGGCGGCAGCCGTCGTGGCGCCATCGAGTCGGATGCCGACACGGGCGAGGGCTCCGCTCTCGAGCAACCGGTTCTGGTTCAGCAACCATGCCAGCTCTGACGGTGTCGTCTCGTCGTCGATCATGTCGGCCACGCCGAGCGCGGCCAGTCGCGAGGCGCGGATGGCCTGCTCGCGACGCGGGGCCCGGCGCGGCAACAAGATCGGTCGAACCCCAGCGCCAAGTGCCTCGAAGGCCGAGTTGTAGCCGGCCATCTGCACCACGGCAGCGGCTTCGGCATACTGCGCCGAACAACCATCGACCGACCGGACGAGGCCGACCGAGCGGGGGAGATCGCCGATCCGGCAGCCGTACGGCCCGGTGATGACCGTGAACCGACGATCGTGGCTGGTTGGGGATCCTTCCAGGTGACGTGCCGTGTCGGCGATCAGGTGGTACAGCCGAGCCGCGTCACCACCGCCACCTCCGGTGACGACC
>VFMC01000090.1 GCA_006515795.1 Acidimicrobiaceae bacterium
CGGCGCGCATCGTGTACGTGACGGCGCACGACGACGCTCCGAACGATCGCGGTGCGCACACGCTGGTGAGCAGCGGACCACGCTCGACGAACGCCACGGATCCGGGACCGTCGATCGGTGCACCGAGCTGGCGCGTCCACGCCTCGAGGTCCCACGCGTCGTACTCGACGGGATGATCCGGCGCGACCTCGACGGTGACGTGCCTGCCTGCCGGCAGCAGCTCCCGGCCACGCACCACGTCGATGATCGACGTGATCGCGCCGTCGAGGTCCCATTGCACGGCGAGGAACCCGTTGGCCATCGAGTGCTCGGTGGTGACGATGCGGTCTTCAACCGGCGCGGCGACCAACGCGGTGATCCCACTGCCGGGAACCTCGACGAACAACGCCGACCCGCCCGTCGCCAGGGCCTGCGTGGGCCCGGCCAGACCAGGCGGAAGCGATGAGACCACCACCTCGCGACGAGCGTGAGTCGTTGCATTTGCAACAGCAACGGCTGGAAGGTGCAGCCGATCGAGAGCCGCTCCGATGAGCTCCTCCAGGCGTGCGCCGACCAGGGAGTGGGCCGATTCCGCATCGTCGTGCACCCAGGCGATCGACGTGCCGGGGAGGATGTCGTGGAACTGTTGCAGCAGCACGTCTTTCCAGAGGAGGTCCAGCTCGGCCGCGACCTCCGCGGGAACCGAACCCCCCGACGCCCACCAGAGCTCCGCCTCGCGCAAGAGCCGCTCACATCGGCGATTGCCCACCTTGGTCTCGATCTGGCTCGTGAGCGTGCCCCGATGCATCTCGAAGTACAGCTCCCCTTGCCACACCGGCACGGCTGCCCGAGAAGCCACCTCGGCCTCGACACGTCCGAAGAACTCGTCGACCGTGCCGAGCTCGAGCCGCGGCGTACCGTCGAGGTCGGCCATCCGTCCGGCGCGTTCCACCATCTCGCGGGTGGGGCCGCCACCGCCGTTGCCGTGGCCGTACGGCATCAGCGCCCAGTCGCTCCACCCGTGGTCGCGGAAGTTCCGTTCGCTGTACGCCATCTCCGCCCCGGTGACCTCGGCGTTGTAGGTGTCGACGGGCGGGAAGTGGGTGAGCACCCTGGTGCCGTCGATGCCCTCCCAGAAGAACGTGTTGTGCGGGAACCGGTTCTGCTTGTTCCAACTGAGCTTCTGGGTGACGAAGCGCGCGCAGCCGGCGGCGGCGAAGATCTGCGGCAGCGACGCCGGATAGCCGAACACGTCGGGGAGCCACACCTCACGGCACGTCACGCCGAAGCGGTCTGCGAAGTACCGCTGGCCGTGGACGAGTTGGCGCAGCAGGCTCTCACCGCTCGGCAGGTTCATGTCGGCTTCCACCCACATGCCCCCGACCGGTACGAACTGACCTGTGGCCACCTTCTCGGCGATCCGGGCGAACAACTCCGGGTACCGCCGTTCGATCCAGTCGTACTGCACCGCCTGCGAACAGGCGAACCGGTAGCCGGGATGGTCGTCCATCAACCGGATCGCCGAGGCGAAGGTGCGCGCGCACTTGCGCACCGTCTCCCGAACGGGCCACAGCCACGCCGAGTCGATGTGCGCGTGACCAACCCCGATCACGCGCAGCGCGCTAGCTCGTGCCGGTAGTTGCAGCGCGGACTGCAACGCGGCGCGGGCCAGCGGTGCGGTCGCCGCCACGTCCTGCGAGTCGATCAGGTCGAACGCCCGCTCGAGTTGACGCAGCAGTCGCGACCGGCGGCGGTCTTCGAGGGGCAAGCCGTGCATCACCCCGGCCAAGACCTCGACGTCGAGGCACAACGCGTACACCTCTTCGTCGCGCACCGCCAGATCGGCTCGCCCGAGGCGATACAGCAGTGCGTCGCCGGCGGTCTCGCGCGATCCCAGCGGTGTGGGTTGGAAGCGGGTGAAGACCATCGGGTTGGCGGCCGCCTCGACCAACAACGAGAAACATCCCGTTGCGAGTCGTGGCAGCGGAACGGCGGTGCGCCGGGGGTGCACGCCCTGCAGTGGTGCTCCATCGAGCCACACGAGACCCTCGGCCTGGAAGCCGGGGTACTTCATCTCGAACCCGAGGTCGATCACCGCTTCGAGCTGTGGCCCTGCCCAGCCCGCCGGGACCTCGCCACTGAGACGGAACCACGTGGTGCCCCACGGGCGGCCCCATGGCTCACCGATCGCGAAAGGCTCGAACACCTGGCCGGCGGCTTCGTCGTACGACACCGGCTCACCCGGCGCGTGCCACGCCTGCACCGTGAGCGCAACCGTGGTGCGGTACACGTGGGGCAGCACCCGCTGCCACAGCTCGCGCTCGATCCGTTTCTCCACCAACACCCGGTCGTCGTGCACGGGCCGAGCCTAGGTGGATGCGGGGATGCAAGGTGAGGGGCCCCGGTGTCGGGCGGTACGGTGCGAGCGTGATTGACGAGGGGGTCGAACCATCCCGACCGGCGCGGCCCGGCCCGCTCCACGGCGTGCGCGTGCTCGATCTCACCAGGGTGCTCAGCGGGCCCCACTGCACGCGGATGCTGTGCGATCTCGGTGCTGATGTGATCAAGGTGGAGCCTCCCGACGGCGATCTCACCCGGTTCACCAACCCGCGGATCAACGGGCTGGCCAGCTACTTCATCCAACAGAACACCGGCAAGCGAAACATCAGCGTCGACATGACCAATCCCGATGGGGTCGAGCTGCTGCTCCGTCTCGCCAACCGCTGCGACGTGCTGGTCGAGAACTTCCGGCCCGGCGTGATGGAGCGCATGGGGCTCGGTCACGAAACGGTCGCGGCCCGGGCACCGAGCATCGTGTACGCGTCGATCACCGGCTACGGGCGGTCGGGGCCGTGGGTCCATCGGCGAGCGTACGCACCGGTGGTCGGCGCCGAGACGGGCATCACCCGCATGCAGGGTGACGCCCGCGATGGTGCGTACGTCAACGACCCGTGGAGCCATGCCGACCTTTACACCTCGCTCGAGTGCGCAACCGCGATCCTCGCCGCGCTCTTCCAACGCGAACGCACAGGCCGCGGTGAACGGATCGACGTGTCGATGGCGCAGACGATGCTCTACGTGAACGAGCACGCCCACGACCAGCTGTGGGACGGGCCCGTCGACCCGGCGTGGATCCGCAGCTTCGGCGCCGGCGCTTATCCCGTGCTCACTGCGGCCAACGGCGAGCAGGTGATCATCAGCGGTCACCCCGCGGAACGGGGCGCGTTCGAGTTGTTCATGCGCGGCATGTCGCTCACCCATCTGGTCGACGACCCACGCTTCGTCGATGTGCCGACACGGCTTGCCAACTTCGACGTGCTGGTCCAGTACATGCGCGACTGGGCGATCAGAATCGCCGACCCCGAGGCGATCGAGGCGGCGTTGGCCGAGCACGGCCTCGCCACGGGCACGATCCGCACGACGCGCGAGCTGTGCGACACCGACTGGGCCGGCGACCGAGGCGCCGTGGTGGCGGTGAGCGATCGCGGCCACGGCGCGGTGCGCGTTCCCGACTCGCCATGGAGGTTCGCCGGCAGCGACACCGGCGTGCGCGGCACGCCGCGCTACCGCGGTGAGGACAACCGCGCCGTGCTCGCCGAACTTCTCTCGCTGAGCGACGACGAGCTCGCCGACCTGGAAGCGCGCCGCGTGCTGGTGAGCCGGGTGCCGGCGAGATGAGCCTGTCGTTCCCCGTCGCGCCGATGAAGGCGGCGATCGGTTCGCTCCCGCCCCACTCCGACGACGAGCACTGGGCATACGAGATCAAGTGGGACGGATACCGCACGATGTTGTTCGTCGACGCTGCGGCCAAGCGAGTGAGGGTGCAGAGCAGCAGTGGGCTAGATGTCAGCACCACCTATCCAGAGCTCGGATCGGCTCATGAAGGCGCCAACGCAACGAGCCTGATCGTCGACGGTGAGATCGTGGTGTTCGACGCGGCCGGTCGGCCGACTTTCGAGGGCGTGCAGCGGCACGCCACGCAGGTCGTGTTCCAGGCCTTCGATGTCCTCTCGATCGACAGCCACGACGTGATCGGATTGCCGTACGAACAGCGGCGCGCCCTGCTGGTAGACGTGCTCGAGCCGGGCAGCAACTGGACCGTGCCGGCACATCGCGTCGCAGGCGGTGCCGAGCTCCTGGCGGCTACGGCAGAGCAGGGTCTGGAGGGCGTGATCGCCAAGCGCCTCGGAAGCACCTACCAGCCGGGACGGCGGAGCCCGAACTGGCGCAAGGTGAAGAACCGTGTTCGCGTCGAGGTGATCATCGGCGGCTGCACCAGCGGCGCGGGGAGCCGAGCGTCCACCTTCGGTGCGTTGCTGGTGGGTCGCCGCCACACCGATGGCACGCTTCGGTTCGCCGGCGGTGTGGGCACCGGCTTCACGCAGCGGTGCCTCGAGGAGCTCACCGCCAGGTTCGCTTCGCTGCGCACCGAGCAGTGCCCGTTCGATCCGGTGCCGCCACGCGAGTACGGGCGCGATGCCACATGGCTCGTACCCTCGCTCACCGCGATGGTCGAGATCGCCGAGTTCACCAACGAGGGTTACGTGCGGCACGCGAGCTTCATCGAGCTCGTCGACTGACAGTTCCCGGCCGGGCCGATCGAAACGTGCCGGCCGGGTCAGGTCTGGCATTGTGAGCGGATGGTCACCCGTGACGACGCCCACGAACTCGATGCTGCCGACGAGCTCGCCGCCTGGCGGGACGCCTTCTTGATCAACGATCCGGCCCTGGTCTACCTCGACGGCAACTCCTTGGGTCGCGCGCCGCGGCGCGTCGTCGACCGGTTGAAGACGGTGATCAGCGAGGAGTGGGGTACCGATCTGATCCGGTCGTGGTCGCACTGGCTCGACAAGCCGCAGCGGGTCGGCGATCTGCTGGCGCCGCTGATCGGCGCGGGTTCCGGCGAGGTGGTCGTCCACGACTCCACCACGGTGAACCTCTACCAGCTCGTGCACGGGGCCGCAGCACTGCGACCCGACCGGTTGGTGCTCGCGGTCGACGAGAACGACTTCCCGAGCGATCGCTACGTCGTCGATGGCATCGCTGCTGCCACCGGCCGCACCGTGCGCCACGGCTTCGAGCGACTCGACGACGTGGCCGTCGTGGTGCGTTCGGTCGTCGACTACCGCACCGCCGAAGTTGTCGACGTGGTCGCCGAGACCGCTCGCGCCCACGGTGCCGGTGCACTGGTGGTGTGGGATCTGTCGCACGCCGCTGGGGTGTTGGCGATCGATCTTCATGCCGCCGGTGCGCAACTCGCCGTGGGATGCACCTACAAGTTCCTCAACGGCGGCCCCGGCTCGCCGGCCTTCACCTACGTCGCCCACGAACTGCAGGGTCGGATCAGCCAGCCCATCTGGGGTTGGTTCAGCCAGGTCGATCAGTTCGCGATGGGGCCCGACTACGTGCCCCGCACCGACATCGGCAGGATGTTGATCGGGACGCCGTCGATCCTGGCCCTCACCGGGGCCGAGGTCGGCATCGAGATCACGGCCGAGGCGGGAATCGAGCGAATCGCCGCGAAGGCATCGGCCCTGACTGCTTTCGGCATCGAGCTGTGCGACGGGTTCGGGCTCAGCACGTGCACGCCGCGGGAGGCCAACCGACGAGGGGGTCACGTTTCGATCGTGCACCCGAAGGCCCGATCGTTGTGCGGGCAGCTCATCGAGCGCGGCGTGATCCCCGACTTCCGCGAGCCCGACATCGTGCGCCTCGGCATGTCGCCGCTCACGACTCGATTCGTCGACGTGTACGACGGAATCGCCACGATCGCATCGCTCACGGAGATCACAGACCGTCTCTGAATCCACAAGTTCGCCACCGTCGGTGGCGGATATGCTGGCGATCGACGGTTCGACAGGGCAGACTGTCGATACCCGGGAGAACCAGGCAGGTGGGGGAGATCGATGAACGATCGAATCCGATCCATTTCTAGATGGACCGCAGCACTCGGTTTCGGCGCGACGATGCTGTTCGCATCGTCGGCTCACGCCCACGGCGACAGGATCAGCGCGTCCTGCACGACGGGCCTCGTGATCGACCTCGCGAACTACGACGCCACCAACCCGAACACGATCACGGCGTCGATCGACGGCAGCCAGCTGGTGTCCACATCGTTCGGCTCCACCTATTCGGCAACCTTGCCGTTCGGTGACCCGTTCGTCGCTCATACCTACCGGGTCGTGGTGAAGGCGTGGGACGACCCCACCGGCGCGATCGGGTGGACCTTCGACACCGGTTTGCTGGGCATCGCCGTGTGCGCCGAGGCAACCACTACTACGGCCACTACCACCACTACCACCACGACGACCACCACCCTCGTCGCGATCGAGCCGCCGTTGCCGTCGTCGTCGGTGGCGCCGGCCACCACGTACACCGTTCCAGCCGCCGCG
>VFMC01000493.1 GCA_006515795.1 Acidimicrobiaceae bacterium
GGCAACACCTACACGACCTTCCCGCCCGACGTGCTGGGCCGGATCCCGAGTTCGTACCGGTTTCTCGTCTTCGCCAACATCTCGAAGTTCCCCGACGGTCGCATCTTCGTGCTGGTGCGCACGGTCGACCAGGTGGGCAACATCAGCGCCGTGGCTACCGAGAGCTTCATCAAGGGCCCGGTCGGCCCGCGGGTGACCCTCGACGTGGGCCAGTCCGGTCCCGACGACAACTACGACCCGATCTCGGGATTCCCGCCGAACCGGTTCGGCGCGAACGACAACCTCTTCTTCATCTCGCTGAAGAGCCCCGAGATCGCCGACAACGGAACGGGTGTGCCCACGCCTGTCCCGGCCTTCACCGACCCGGGCACGCCCGACCTGTTGCGGGTCAGCGGCAGCGCCACCGACATCAACACACCGGTGGCCAGGGTCGAGGCGAGTGGCGCCGGTGTTCCCACGGTGTCGGTGAGCGCGTTCGGCCCCACGACCGTCGTCTCCTACGTGTTCGATCCGAACAACGGCACGGGCATCGACGTGAGCAAGGTGGAAGAGGGCATCCCGACGTTCCTGACGCTGACCGGGTTCAATACCTCGGGCCAGAGCGGCGTGACGACGTCGATACTCGTGTTCCGCGACGTCACCCCCGCGCGGAGGCCGCTCATCGATTTTCCCGCGCAGCAGCCGTTCTTCACCGGCCAGAACACGATGCGGCTCGCCCCGCACGCAACCGAATCGCATCCCGCGCCGCGACTCGCAGTACAACTCGATTCCCGCCAACGCTCAGACGACGGTGGCCGGCCCCGACGGCAAGTGGTCGCTGCTCAGCCTGAACATCTCCACGGTGGCGACCGGCGTGACGCAGCCCACGACCATCTTCGTGCAGGCGATCGACACCTTCGACAACACTGACCCGGCCGAGTCGGTCGAGACCTTCGAGATCTTCAAGCAGGATGTCCCGGGAGACATCACGGACGTCACGCTCGACCCGTTCCCGAATGGACGAAACGTCTCGGTTTACCCGATTCCCCCGACCACTCCGGTGTTCGTCGGCCTCGAGGTGCTGACCTTCCGCGTCACGTACAACACGCTACTGACCGGTGCGCCGTCGATGACCGTCAAGCAGGTCGGGGCGCAGCCCCGGCGCGCGGTGCTGCTCTCATCGGCCCCCTCGACCGCGACGCCGACCCAGGTGCTGGTCTACCAGTACGACGTGCTCACGACCGTCGACCAGTTCGACGGCCGGGCCGACCTCGACTTCACCTCGGGCATGGACGTGTTCGGACGGGTGCCCAACCCCACGCCGGTCGCGCAGGCGTTCATCGTCGACTCGGTTGCGCCCCAGCTTGCAGTCACCGGCGTTCAGGCCTTCCTTCCGCACACCGGCGCACAGGTCCAGACCGTGACGACGCTGGCCGCCGATCTGCTGGACCCCGTGGCCACCAACGGCAGCAATACCGCCTCGGGCGTGAATCGCGCGCTGAGCCGGGTTCGCCTCTTCGGCCCCCTGGAGCGCGTGCCGACCGTCGAGATCGCGGTCGTACCGATCACGCCGACCGCACCGTACGACGTGGCCGCCCAGCCGGTGACGCCGCTGACCACGGACGGCACCTACGAGATCCGCATCGAGGCCGAAGACCGCGTCGCGAACGGCGCCGTGTTCACCAGCAACTTCATCCTCGACCGCCAGGCCATCGCCACGCCGCTCGTCCACACCAACCCTGCCGACGGCAGCATCGTGAGCACCCTGCCTCGGTTCGGTAACGACGCGGCCGTGTACAGCACGATCGACAACATCCGCGTCTCGCTGCCGCCTCCCTCGATCGCCGGGATGCCAGTCAGCACGGTGCGCTTCCGGGACCCGAACCACGTCGCGATCGGCGCCACCCCAGTGGCCACCGGTACGCGGACTCTGGCGGTTCCGGTGCGGCCGGCGCTGGCGACTGACGGCTCGGACGACGGTGTGTACTTCATCGAGACCGACGCGGTCGACCAGGCCGGGAACCGCAGCCCGACGGTCACTTCGACGTTTACCTACGACACGGTCCGCCCGCTCGTCCTCGACCTCTTCCCGGCGGAGTTTTCGGCGATGAGGTGGCCGCTGCGCGAGGTCCGGGCCCGGGTCGCCGACGGGATTCCGCTGGTTGCGAATCCGTACCCGCTCTCGCCCTCGGGGAACACGTTCGTCGTTTCCCAGAGGCGAATGCGCACGGAGCCGGGCTCGCTCGTCGGAAACCTGCCGATCGAGGCCATGACGCTCGACCTGGTCGATTCCGCGGGGATGACGCGCTCCCTCACCGCCGACGGCACCGAAGACGGCCTCTATGCCATCGAGGTCAACGTGCAGGACCGGGCCGGCAACGCCACGGCGGTCACCAGCACCTTCACCTTCGACACTCAGGCGCCGCTCGTGGCGATCAACGACTTCCCCGAGAACTCGTTCCTTGCCGACACCAGCTTCACCATCACCGGCACCGTGCTCGACCGCGGCCCCGCCGGCTTCGACCGAGGCGCGCTGGCCGGTACCTTCGTGGCCCGGAGTGTCAGGGTGCGGTTGGAGGGCAGCGACGCCGCGGGCCGTCCGACGACGGCAGCGCCCTACTTCGACTACCGTGACGCGCAGTCGGTGGTCGCCACCCCCGCGGTGCAGCCGACGATCCCAGGTACCAATCCCGCGACCTGGAGCTTCTCCGCGACCATCCCGACCTCCCCCGGCGCCGCCAGACTGTACGTCGAGGCGGTCGACCGTGCTGGCAACCGCACTGTCATCACCCGGGGCCTCACCATCCGCAATTCGCCGCTACCTGCCCCAGCGCTCGAGTCGCCGGTCAATGGACTGGTCACTCGCGGCCAGACGATGAGTTTCGCCTGGAAGACGGTGCGTCAAGCCCGACGGTACGACTGGGAGCTGCGGCGCGTTTCCCCGGCGGCGAACACCTTGCCTTTCCGGTCGGTCGATCATCCGCAGCTCAGTCTGGGCCCGGTCGACCTGGTGGGCGCGCTCGCCTCGGTCGGCGCCACGCTGCAGACCACGCTGGACAACGTCTTCGAGTGGCGGGTGCGTTCGGTCGACGTGACGCGCGTCAACACCGGGCCCTGGTCGGCCCCGTCGCGGTTCACCGTCGATCTGGTGGCGCCCGTGGTCTCCGCCGTCCGCTTCAACGGGAGACTTGCCTCGACCGCCACCGTCCT
>VFMC01000494.1 GCA_006515795.1 Acidimicrobiaceae bacterium
GGCTCCAGCGAAAAGCGCGGCGTCACATTGACACGGGTGCGACTGAGCGCCACGCTGGTGCGGCGACCGTCGTAGAACCCTCCGTGCTCGACGGTGACCGTTCCCGAGAGCGGTCGCTGCTGGCCAAAGAGGTAGCCGATTCGGGCCGTCGCGAAGCGATGGTCGCCCGCGGGAATGCGGACCCCCGGCGTCACGAAAAACGGTAGTGCCAGCCGCTCGAATGTCTCGACCACACCGACATTGAACCGGTCGCTGTTCTGCAACTCGATGGCGAACTCGCCGTCTGCCACCTGCGTCTGCAGCACGCCGAGCCGGTCATCGACATGGGTGAACGTGCCGACGCCGGAAAACTTGCGGATCGACGGTATCGATCGAGGCCGCGGGCTGAAACGCAGTTGACCGACTGATTCGCGGATGTTGCGCCGGCGGACGAACCCGACCTCCGGGTTGAAACGCTCCCCGACGACGAGGCGATCGAACAGTGCGCCGTAGCGGTCGCCGGCGTACTCCACCTGGGCGCGGTAGCTCGTGTCATCGCCCGCGGGCCCGGTCGAGTGCGTGCGGGCCCAGTACGTGTTCATCGACAGATTGTTGAAAAACGCGAACGTGCCGTCCACGCCGTAGGCCTCGTTGGACCCGTTGCCGCTCTGCGCGACCGACCGGGTGGTCGCCATGATGCCTATGCTGCTGCGGCGCAGGATGTCCCGCCGCAGGCGCGCCACGCCGAAGTTGGTGGCCGTCGCCCTGGCCTGCGGGGCGTCGCGGGTGCGCAAGTCGACAAAGCCAAGGCTATACCGGCCGATGCGCCCGGTCAGTCGCCCGCCGGCAAGTAGGGGTACCTCGACACCCTGGTTGAGGCCAATGCGACGGCTGTAAAAGAGCAACGGCGTATCCCCGGTGACCTGGGCCACGACGATGCTGGAGGCGCCGAACACGAAAGTGCCTTGGTTCTCCAGGAAAAAATCCCGCTTCTCCGGGAAGAACAGGCTGAACCGGGTCAGGTTGATCTGCTGCTCGTCGGCCTCGACCTGCGCAAAGTCGGTGTTGTAGGTGAAGTCAGCCGTCAGGTTCTGCGTCACACCGTACTTCACGTCCAACCCGGCGTCCCCACCGAACTCGTTGGTGACGGCAGGCGTACGTGCGCGGTCGGTCGTCAGGTCGGCCACGGCGTACGGCTTTACGTCAAGGTTCTTCGCTCCCGAGGGCGCGTCGAGGCCGACGAGCGTCGGATAGCGGGACGCCGCAAAGCTGCCGCGGCCGATGCCGAACGCCGGAGGGATGACCGCCAGGAACGCGATCTCGTTCTTCCACTTGTTGTTGCGGCGCGCGTTGAACCCCCAGGTTTGCGCGGTGCCCGGCTGGTAGCGCAGCGACTTGAACGGAATGGCGGCTTCAACGGTCCAGCCACCGTCGAATCGCCCGACCGCCACCTCCCACACCGGGTTCCAGTCGACGCTGTACTGCCGCTCGTTGAAGCTCTGGCCGTC
>VFMC01000495.1 GCA_006515795.1 Acidimicrobiaceae bacterium
AGCGTTTGTAGTTGATGGTATTGACAGGTAAGCGCCCACAACGGAGGGCCAGGTCCGAACGGGAGCTCGTGATGCCCATCAGCGAGCTGAAAGCCGAGCTGTTCCGAGCGCTGTCCCATCCGGCGCGGATCCGCATCCTCGAGACGCTTGGCGCCGGAGAACGATCGGTTGGCGAGTTGCAGCCGGAGATCGGCATCGAGCTCTCCCACCTGTCCCAGCAGCTCGGCGTGCTTCGGCGCGCCGGCCTGGTGACGAGCAGGAAGGAAGGCCAGTCGGTGCACTACTCGGTCAAGGATCCGCAGATCACAGAGCTGCTCCGGGTGGCCAAGCAGCTCCTCGTCAGCTCGCTCACCGAGACGCGCGACCTGCTGGCCGACCTGCACGCCGACCTGCACCCGAAGGACAACCGATGAACGCCGACGAGATCGACGAATCCGTGCTCACCGTCAGCGACGACGAGTCGCGCGCTGCCATGCGCGCGTTCCTGCAGCGCAGCGAGGTGCGCCTGTCGACGATCCATCGCGTCGCCCAGGCACTGCTCGGTGGTTCGGCGCTCGTGCTGCTGCTGCCGCTGTTCCTGCGCGACGGCTTCCCGAAGATGATGACCGCGATCATCTCCACCTACGACGCCGGCCAGCCCATGTTGCCGGCGGTCACGATCGGCATCGCCGCCAGCTTGGTGATCCTGCTGCCGGTAGCGGCGATCTTCGTCCTGGTGGGTGACCTGCTCGGCTTCTACTTCACCAGCAACACCTTCGGCGCGCACCCCACCGGTCCGCACGACCCGAACCGCGTGGTCTTCAACCCGAGGTTCATCATCCCCGGACTCGGCTTCAACAACGACGAGCTCAGCCCGCACACGCGCGAGCTGCTCGCCGCGGGCAGCGACGACGAGTGGACGCGAGGGCTGCTGGTGCCGCGCAGCACCGAGGATGACGGCTGGCGCGACCGGTTCGACACGCGCACCTTCGAGGTGTGGGGCAACCTCGCCGCGGAGGGTACCGATGGCGACACCGAGCGGGTGCGCCAGGCCTTCCGCCTGGCCGGGCTCAACCGCGATCGCACGCTCGCTCACGACGTGGCCCGCACCGAAGCGTTGGTGGCCCGTCACATCCTGTCGATCCGTTCCCGTACCGCTACATGTTCCTGGTGGCACTCGTCTACGCGATCTGGGCGCCGCTCGCGGCGCGCAGCGTGACGTCTCCGCTGCGCATGATCCAGCGACACACGCCCGGCGTCGGCGAGCACCGCGACGTGTACCTCGACAAGCACACCACCCAGTTCGAATCGGCCACGATCCTCGTCACGTTGGTGGTGCTCGCCTCGTCGTGCACGGCCATGATCTACTCCGGCGCCAAGGCCGCTGCCGGGACGGGCCTCGCGTTCGGGATCGCCCTCACCGTTGTGACCATCGCCGCGTGGCTCGTCACCCTGAACGACTTCCGGGCCAAGCCCCGCGACACCTTCGACGCGGTACGCCTGCTGCTGCGCGGCCGTGATGCGCCCGCACCGTCACCCAAGCTCGGCACGGCCCGCGCCGAGCGCACACCAGGCGCGAGCCCACCACCCGTCGTCGGCTGAGCTTCACTCCCTCGCCGACTAGAAGTCGATGCGCATCACGACCCGGCGGACGGTGGGCCGGCTGACCTCGGTGAACCCGGCGGCGGCGAAGATGCTGCGGCTGCCGACGTGGAGCTCTCCCCAGGTGATCTCCTGCCCGGGCCGGGTGATCATCGGATAGCCCTCGAGGGCCCGGGCACCGCGTTCGCGGGCGAAGTCGACGGCGGCGCGGGCGAGCGCTCGGCTGACGCCGCGGCGCCGGAAGCCCGTGCGGGTGACGAAGCAGGTGACGGCCCAGACCCCGTCGTCGGTCTTGTCTTCTGCTCGTCCCGACCACGGCACGCGGGTGAGCAACAGGCGAAGGTAGGCGGTGCGCGGCTCGACAGCGCACCACCCGGCGGGCTCGCCATCGAGGTAGGCGACGAGTCCGGAGGTCGTGCCCGACTTCGGGTACCCACAGTCGGTCTGCTCGCGTAGCCGGTGGGCGCGTTCTTCGACCGGAACGGAGCGCCACTCCATGTCGCGGATCTTGTACCCCTGGCACTGGCATCTCGACGGGTCGCCACGCGTGCCGAGCACAGCCTGGAGATCCTCCCAGCTCGCCTTGTTGGCCGGGACCGTCGTGACCGCCGGCATGGATGCGCTGCCGGTCATGCGAACACCGTAGTCAAAGGCTCCCGCACGCTCAACGACGCTGCCCAACCGCCCGATCAGACACTCAATCACATCGGTACCGCCGTGGCATCGCGCCGTAGACCCTCCACCTGTCAACCTGTTGCCCATGCGACAGCACGCTTCCTCCGGCTCACCCCTCGAACCGATCATCGGCTTCTCCCGCGCCGTACGCACGGGCCCCGTGGTGGTGGTCGCCGGCACGGCAC
>VFMC01000091.1:0-809 GCA_006515795.1 Acidimicrobiaceae bacterium
GGTCTGTACGTCAGCGATCACCCGCTGCTGGGAGTGGAGTCGGCGCTACGACGCAAGGTCGAATGCTCGGTGGCCGACGCCGTCGAGCGCGAGGACGGGTCGATGGTGGTGCTCGGCGGGCTCATCACCGGATTGGCCAGGAAGTTCACCAAGAAGGGCGATCAGATGGCGGTGTTCACGCTGGAAGACCTCGACAGCACGATCGAGGTGACGGTGTTCCCGAGGGTCCTGCTCGAGCAGGGGCACAAGTTGATCGACGATGCCATCGTCACGGTCAAGGGCCGCATCGATCGCCGCGACGAGTCACGGCTGGGGTTCATGGCGCAGGAGATCACCATCCTCGAGGGCCTCGACACGTCGTCGTCTTCGCCACTTCACCTCCGGGTGCCGGCCGCCGCGCTGAGCGAGTTGAAGATCCACCAGTTGCGCCGCATCCTGCGCGATCACCCTGGCGAATCGATGGTGTTCCTGCACATCGGCCAGGGCAAGATCCTGCGCCTCGCCGATGACTTCTGTGTCGATCTCGATCGCGCCGTGCCCGAACTGCGCGTCGCCCTCGGCCACGACGCGGTCATGCTCTGACCTCTGGTCGTCTGGGTCGTGAGCTGGGCTTCGACCAAGGCTTGTGGAGATCGTCGTCCCGAGTGGCAGAATGGTCCACTCAGATCTGCCCACCTTGTTTCTCGGGGCAATCGATTCGACAGGAGCATGGGCAATGGCAAGCCAGGTGGAAACCAGGGACTGCGCAGCGCTCACCGATGCCGATCTTGACGAAATGGCGTCGATGGGGGGTGCATTCGACATCGGGG
>VFMC01000091.1:815-11345 GCA_006515795.1 Acidimicrobiaceae bacterium
CATCGGGGTGTTGTCGAAGGCGAAAGAGGATTGGGTGCTGGCCGCCACGGCGCGCATCGACGACAAGCTGCACGGGTTCTCGTTCTCGACCCTCGAACGCATCGGTGGAACGCCATGCGTGCTGCTCGGCCTGCTCAGCGTGAAGCGCAGCTCGAAGCGGGATTCGGTTCTGAAGAGCCTCATGGGCGAGGCCTTCCACCGCGCCCTCATGGCGTTCCCCGACGAAGACGTCGTCGTCGGCTCGCGCTTCGTCAAACCCGATGCACTGGAGGCGTTCAAGAACCTCGACGAGCTCATTCCCCGACCCGGTCATCGTGCCGTCGGTGAGGAGCGGGCCTGGGGACGCCGCTTGGCCCGACGGTTCGGTGTCGACTCCACCTACGACGAGCAATCGTTCGTCGTCAAGGCCAACGGCCAGAGCGGATTCATCGATCACGAGTCGTTGAAGGCCGACAAGATCGGCGCCGACGTGCGGGCCATCTTCGGGTCGGTGGCGCCGGCGAAGGCGGGCTCGCTGATCGCCCACGGTTGGACCATGGCCGAAGACCTCGTCAAGCTTGGTGCCCGGCAGCTCACGTGAGCGAGTTCGGCGTCGTGGTCCGACGCCGGCGCATGTGTCGATCGTTCCGGTCCGATCCGGTCGATCGCGAGGTGCTCGATGGGCTGGTCGATCTCGCCAGTCGCTCGCCGAGCGCCGGCAAGGCGCAGGGTTGGCATCTCGTCGTGCTCGAGGGCCCGGACACCGATCGTTTCTGGCGGCACGCGTTCCCGCCCGAACGGCGAACCGGCTTCCGCTGGCCCGGGTTGTTCGCCGCACCGGTGATCGCTCTTGCGTTGGTCGATCCCCAGGCGTACGTCGAGCGCTACGGGGAGGCCGACAAGATCACCACGGGGCTGGGGACCGGTGCCGAGGCGTGGCCGACGCCGTACTGGACCGTCGACGGATCGATGGCGGTGATGACCCTGTTGCACGCCGCCGAGGACCATGGCCTCGGCGCCCTCTTCTTCGCGGTGTTCCGTGGCGCCGAGGAAGTGCGCCGCGAGCTGAGCATCCCCGGCCACCTGCAGTTGCTCGGGGCGATCGCGCTCGGCTGGCCCGATGGCGGCGAAGCTGCCGCCGGTCGGAGTGCCAGCCGCGTCCGTCGAGATGCGGCCGCGATCATCCACCGTGGCGGATGGTGAGGTTCGGAGTGGCTCTCGAAGGAGGCGAGGAGCTCAGCGCTTGGTCACCGTTTCGGCGAGCTGGGCGCGCAGCACATCGGGCTCGGCCGTCGGCCGCCGGCAGCTGAAGTTCTCGCACACGTAGGCGAGGCCGTCGGAGCGCTGCGACCACAGCGGCGAATCGAATCGCTCGCCCCAGGCGACGACGACCTGCGGCCGCCACGACTCTCTGATCACGGCGAGAAGGTCCGGTCGATCACCGGCCACGGCGACTTCGACTACACCGTTAACCTCCAGATCCACGGCAACGAGCGCGTTCGAGAAGGCCGTCGGCGCCTGCGGCATCACCCGCGCCAGGAGTAGCAGGATCTGGCGGGCGTGGTTCGCGTAACGCGGCTCGCCGGTGAGCGCAGCCAGCCTCACCAAGGCCACGGCGGCCACCGAGTTCGCCGACGGCGTGGCATTGTCCATCAGGTCTTTCTGTCGGACGATCAGTGCCTCGGCGTCGTCTGCCGTGGTGAACAGGCCGCCGTTGTCCGTATCCCAGAAGTGGTCGAGCATCGTGTCGGCGACATCGGTGGCATGACCGATCCATCTGGCTTCGCCGGACGCCTCGGCGAGCCTGGTGAAGGCATCCACCAGCGCGGCGTGATCGGCGGCGAGGGCGGCGTGGCGCGCCCGCGGGTTCCCGTCGGCCTGCCAGGAGCGGAACCATCGACCGTCACTGCCGCGCAGTTCTCGCACCAGGAACTCGCCGGCGGCGATCGCGGCGACCATCCAGTCGTCGGGGCCGAACGCCGCTGCCGCCTCGGCGAGCGACGCCAGCATCAACGCGTTCCACTCGGTGAGCACCTTGTCGTCGAGGCCCGGGCGGGCCCGCGACGCTCGTCGTTCGAGCAACGCCACGCGGGCGCGTTCGACCTGTGGGGGGCGCAGCATTGCACGGCGGTGATGCATTCGGCACGGGATCATCCGACCTTCGAAGTTGCCCTCGGCGTTCGCCGGATGGGTGAACTCGTACCAGTCGAGCGCCGCTTCGGCATCGGCGCCCAGCACGTCACGCACCTCGGCCTCGGTCCAAACGTAGAACAGGCCTTCGTGCCCATGGCCGTGCTCGTCGGGGGAGTCGGCATCCTCGGCCGAGAAGAAGCCACCATCGCGATGCCGGAGCTCGGTGAGCACGTATCCGATGGTCTCCTCGACGACCTGGCGCCACACTGCATCGTCGAACACGAGCGCCGCATGGGCATAGACACGAACGAGGAGCGCCTGGTCGTAGAGCATCTTCTCGAAGTGCGGAACCAGCCACTTCTCATCCACCGAGTAGCGGGCGAACCCGCCGCCGATGTGGTCGTACATACCACCCGAGGCCATCGCGCCGAGACTCGTCTCGACGATCGAACGCAACCGGTCGGACGGGGCGCGCAGATGCGCCCGCAGCAACAGATCGAGGCTCATCGTCGAAGGGAACTTCGGGGCCGAGCCGAAGCCGCCCCATTCGGGATCGAACGACGCGTCTAGCTCGGCGACAGCGGCGTCGATCGTCGAGGCCCCCGGCACCGATGCCATCGGGGTGAGCTTGGAGGTGCGATCGACGGCATCGAGCAAGGCGGCGACGTTCTGGTGCACATCGGACGGGCGGTTTCGCCAAACATCGTCGATCGCCTCCATCAGCTTCAGGAACTGCTGCTTCGGGAAGTAGGTTCCGCCGTAGAAAGGCTTCCGGTCCGGGGTCATGAACACCGTCATCGGCCAACCGCCCCGCCCGGTCATGGCTTGCACTGCGTCCATGTAGATCGAGTCGACGTCGGGTCTCTCCTCGCGATCGACCTTGACGTTCACGAACAGACGGTTCATCGCCGCGGCGACCTCGGCATCCTCGAAGCACTCGTGGGCCATCACGTGGCACCAGTGACAAGCCGAGTATCCGACGCTCAACAGGATCGGCCGATTGCCGCGCTCGGCCTCGGCGAAGGCTTCCGGTCCCCAGGCGTACCAGTCGACGGGGTTGTCCTTGTGTTGCCGCAGGTAAGGGCTGGTTTCCTGGGCAAGCCGGTTGGACGTCACGGTGCCACGGTATCGCTGCCACCGTTCACCAGCAGTCCCTGGCCGGACACGGCCGCTGCCTGATTGCGGCATGGGCGAGTTTTGTCACAGTATCGAAACAGATACGGTAGTCCAGCAACTAGGCTACTACGGTATCAATAACGATACGGAGTGAAGCATGGACATGAGCATGATGAGCGCCGCTGAGTTGGCGTCCGAACTGGGTGCTCGCGTGCGCCGCGAACGCCTCCGCCAAGACCTGACGCAGCAAACATTGGCCGAACGATCAGGGGTGTCGCGCTTGACCGTGACTCGGATGGAGGCGGACGGCTCTGCGAAGCTGACCAACTTCCTGTCGGTCCTAATCGCACTGCGGCGGGTGGAGGACCTCGAGGGCCTCCTCCGGCCGCCCGCGGCCGAGACGATCGACCAGTTCATCGGTGGAGCTCAGCCGACGCGTCAGCGGGGCAGACGATGAGTGCGATCGACGTCGTCTACGAGGGCGAGACTGGCAGCTGGGTCGTCGCCCGTGCCGCGCAGCGGGGGGCGGAGACGTTTGTGGAGTACACCGACGACCACCTCGCGCGGAATGTCGATCTCGCCCCGGTGCGGCACCCGGCCCACAATCGGGCGCGCCGCTTCGCCGGGCGGGAACTCGAGCACCTCCCGGGCCTGCTCGCCGACGCCTTTCCCGACTCGTGGGGCAGGCTCGTGCTGCGTCGTGACATGCGCCAGCACGGGGTCGAGCAACCGACGCCACTGCAGATGCTCACGTGGCTGGGGCGTCGCACAATGGGCGCCCTCACCTTCCGTCCCCTCGAGGGACCCGAGTCCCCAGACACCACGCTGGTCGACCTCGACCGCGTTCAGGATGAGATGCTGCGCCACCTCGCGGGCAAGGACTCGCAGGACGCGAGAGCGGATGCACTGACACGGGCTGCTGGGTCGGGGGCGGGCGGCGCACGGCCCAAGATCGCAGCGGCGTACACGTCGGATGGCAAGCTGGTGGCCGACAACGGAGTCGTGCCGGCGGGTTCCACCCCGTGGCTGGTGAAGTTCCACAGCATTGACGACAGCGAGTATCTGTCGACGATCGAAGCGACCTACCTGCAGATGGCAGCTGCTGCGGGCATCACCACGTGCGAGCACCAACTACTGAGCGGGTCGTCCGGCACCCGGTACCTTGCGGTACGTCGGTTCGACCGGATCGCGGTACCCGGCGGACAGCCTCATCGTGTCCACATGGCCACCGCAGCCGGTCTGCTAGAGGCCTACCCCGAATACAGCCAGCACCTCGGCTACGACGACGTCATCCGTCTGACGCGACACGTGACGGGAGACGTGCGCGACGTCGAGGAGCTCGTGCGTCGTGCGGTGTTCAACGTCGTCGCTCACAACCGCGACGACCACGCTCGCAACATCGCGTACCTGTGGACGCCATCGAGCGGCTGGCGGCTCGCCCCGGCCTACGACCTGACGCACTCGATGGGTCCGCGACCCGGCCACGTCGGTGCTGGTCCGGGCGAGCACTACCTCGACGTAGCGGGGAAGGGAAAGGACATCACCCGCCAGGACCTGGCCGGGCTCACCAAGGCGGCCGGACTCAAGCTGGTCGTGGTCGAGGAGATGATCGACAGCGCGTTGGCCGCAGTGGCTGAGTGGCTCAGGCTGTCCGTCTCCAACGGGGTCGACAGCGAAATCGCCGAGCAGGTGGCGAAGCGTCTGCCGGCCCTTGCCGGTTAGTCCCGTGCTCCACAGGTGTTGCCGGGAGACGTCATGCACCTGTGGCGTGGTAGCCGCCGTCGACGTGGATCATCGAACCGGTCGTCGCCGGGAACCAGTCGCTCAGCAGGGCCACGCAGGCCTTGGCGACTGCCGAGGAATCGGTGACGTCCCAACCGAGGGGGGCCCGGTCGTGCCACACATCCTCGAACTTCTTGAATCCAGGGATGCTCTTGGCCGCGATCGTCTTGATCGGTCCAGCAGCCACGAGGTTGGAGCGGATGCCCTTCGGGCCGAGCTCCTTGGCGAGGTAGCGGTTCACGCTCTCCAGTGCCGACTTGGCCACCCCCATCCAGTTGTATGCGGGCCAGGCGACGGTGTTGTCGAAGTCGAGGCCCACGAACGACCCGCCGGATGTCATCAGCGGCACGAATGCGTCGGCGAGTGCCTTGTACGAGTAGGCGGAGATGTTCATCGCGATCGACACGTCGGCCCACGTCGCAGCCATGAAGTCGTCACCGAGGCACACCTCTGGGGCGAAGCCGATGGCATGCAGAACACCATCGACCCTCCCACCGAAGTGTGCGTCGGCGTGCTCGCGGGCCGATACCAGGTGTTCGGCAACGGTGACATCGAGCTCGTACACCGGCACCGGCTGCGGCAGCTTGCGAGCCGTTCGCTCGGTGAGGCTGAGCGCCCGTCCGGCCCCGGTGAGCATCACGTTCGCGCCCTCCTGTTGGGCCAGCGCGGCCACGCCGAACGCGAGCGAGGCGTCGGTGAGCACACCGGTGATCACGAGGTTCTTTCCCTGGAGCAGACCCATCGGGCCAACCTACTCGCGGCGTGCGCGACGGCCGGGCACGCACTGTGGCTGCTGGGAGCAGGTGTGCAAGAGTACGACGATGCGCATAGGAATTCTCGGAGGAACTGGACCGGCGGGAAGCGCGCTCGCGGCGCGTCTGGCTTCCATCGGCTATCCGGTCGTGATCGGCTCGCGCTCGAAGTACCGCGCGATGGAGGCCCGCGACGGCATGGTCGGGAAGTGGCCTGACCTCGAGCCGCTGGTCTCCTACGGCGACAACGCCGGCGCCGCCGAGTGCGATGTGGTGGTCATCGCGACCCCTTGGGATTCGGCGGCCACGACGGCTCAGGAGAACGCCGCCGCGCTCGATGGCAAGGTAGTGGTCAGCATGGCCAACGCCTTGGTCCGCGTCGGTCACGAGTTCCAGCCACTGGTGCCACCGCGGGGCAGCGTGGCCGCGCATGTGCAGGCCGCTGTGCCGCACTGCCGGGTGGTTGCAGCCTTCCACCACCTGCCGGCGACGGAACTGGGGCACCTCGGCGAGCCGATCCGACGTCTTGATCTGTGGCGACGACCCGGAGGCGGTTCGGATCATCAGCGACATCGTCGCCAAGATCCCCGGCTGCCGCCCGCTCGATGCCGGTGAGCTGTCCAATGCAACCGCGATCGAGGCGTTCACGGCTGTGCTGCTGCAGCTCAACGTCCGCTACAAGACGAGAGTTGCTCCGAAGCTCACGGGAATCAAACGCGATCCGAGGGCGTTGCAGGCCTGACGATGCGGCTCTACGACACTGCCCGCGGCGCCGTCGTGCCGTTCGAACCCGACGATCAGGTGCTGATGTACACCTGCGGGATCACCCCGTACGACGCCACCCACGTGGGGCACGCGGCCACGTTCATCACCTACGACGTGCTGCAGCGGCGTCTGATCGATCTCGGCCACACGGTGAAGTGCGTGCGCAACGTCACCGATGTCGACGATCCGCTGTTCGCCAGAGCGCGCCAGCTCGGTGTGCACTACCTCGATCTCTCTGCCGGCGAGGAGGCCCGGTTCGAACGCGACATGGCGGCGCTCAACGCCCTTCCGGTCGCCAGTACACCCCGGGCTTCGTCGGCGATCCCAGACATCCGCGGCCTCATCGGCATGGTGCTCGACCAGGGCCACGCCTACGAGGCGGGTGGCAGCGTGTACTTCGACGTGTCGACGTTCCCCTCGTTCGGGTCGCTGAGCGGGTACACCAGCGAGGAGATGCTCGACTTCGCCCGCCAACGCGGCGGCAACATCGACGACCCACACAAACGGAACCCGCTCGACTTCGTTCTCTGGCACCCGTCGGCGGCCGACGAGCCGAGCTGGGACACGATGTGGGGGCCTGGTCGCCCAGGCTGGCACATCGAGTGCAGCGCGCTTGCCCTGCGCGAGCTCGGTACCACCATCGATCTGCACGGCGGCGGCACCGACCTCATCTTCCCCCACCACGAGTGTGAACGGGCACAGAGCGAGGCAGCGACCGGCGAGCCGTTCGTGAAGCACTGGATGCACGTTGCGATGGTGCACATGGACGGCAGCAAGATGT
Source organism: Acidimicrobiaceae bacterium (assembly GCA_006515795.1). Taxonomy (GTDB): domain Bacteria; phylum Actinomycetota; class Acidimicrobiia; order Acidimicrobiales; family Ilumatobacteraceae; genus VFMC01. The sequence continues at coordinate 8,124 of VFMC01000091.1, forward strand.
CGAAGAGCCTCGGCAACCTGGTGTTCGTCGACAAGCTGCGCACCGAGTGGGATCCGCGGGCGATTCGACTGGCGATCATCGAACATCACTACCGCCGGGAGTGGGAGTGGGAGGCCACCTTGATGCCGCGCAACAGCGACCGCTTGGCATCGTGGTCGGCCAGTCGCGGCAGCGACGACGGCGTGCTCGCCGCAGTTCGCGAGGCACTCGACGACGACCTCGACACGCCTGCCGCCCTGGCCATCGTCGATCGTGCCGCGTCGTCGCGGCGTGGGGTCGAATCGGCGGCCGCGCTGCTCGGTGTCGTTCTCTGAACTCCCGACCGGCGCGGCTCGATCTGCACACGATGTTCACCGGGCGTTCGTCACAGGTGGGTTCCCGCCTGGCAGGCGATCGTTTAGTGTGAGCGGTGAGCGAGGAGGGATGAGCGCATGAACGCTGATGGTGCGGGCAAGCTGCAGACCCGTTTTCGTCGCGTCACGCGCCCGGTGTCCACGCAGCTGTGGAGGTTCCACCTGGAGGGCTTCGACCGCCTGCCCAGGAACGGTCCGGCGATCCTCTGTCCGAACCACGTGAGCTTCCTCGACAGTGCGTTCTTGATGTTGCATGTGCCGCGCAACATCAGTTTCGTGGGCAAGGCCGAGTACATGGATTCGTGGAAGACGAAGTTCTTGTTCCCGGCGATGGGCATGATCCCGATCGACCGAGCAGGAGGCGACAAGAGCCAGGCCGCGCTCGACACCGCCGAGCGGGTGCTGCGCCGTGGCGAGCTGTTCGGCATCTTCCCCGAGGGCACGCGCAGCCGTGACGGTCTCCTCTACAAGGGACGCACGGGAGCGGCTCGGTTGGCCCTGAAGGTGGGCTGCCCGATCTTTCCGGTCGGCGTGATCGGTACCCGCGAGATCCAACCGCCCGACGCCTCGTTCCCGAAGTTCCGGCGTGACTGCACGATCAAGATCGGTCGGCCGATCAACGTCGAGCGTTACCGCAGCCGGGCCGAGGACCATCTCGTGTTGCGCCAGATCACCGACGAGCTGATGTTCGAGATCCGCGAGCTCACCGGCCAGGAGTATCGCAACGTGTACGCCGGCAAGACCGCCGAGACCGAACCGACGGTCACGGTGGCGAGAGTTGCTCACGTCGGCGACGTCGACGACCGCGTGCCCGAGTTCGCCGCCGCTGGAAGCTGACGTCTCGGTCGCAATCAGGGTCCAGCGAGTGAACCAGGGTGGTACATCGCGATATCCGGCGGTCGACCGATGACGGTCGCTCGTAGACTCCGTGCCGCTATGGCACAGATCTCGATCACCCTCCCCGACGGCCCGACGGCTCGCGACGCTCATACGACGAGGGCGCGACCACCGCCGACGTGGCTGCATCGATCGGTTCCCGGCTCGCCAAGGCCGCGGTGGCGGCCGTGATCGACGGCGAGCAGTCCGATCTGGGCCTGACCCTGCACGACGGTGCCCACGTTGCGATCATCACCGCAGATTCCGACGAGGGGCGCCACGTGCTGCGGCACTCGACGGCCCATGTGATGGCCCAAGCCGTCACGCAGTTGTTCCCCGGTGCGAAGTTCTCGATCGGGCCGGCGATCGAAGACGGCTTCTACTACGACTTCGAGCTGCCCGATGGCCGCACCTTCAACGAGGCCGACCTGGAGTCGATCGAGGCGCGGATGCGCGAGATCGCCAAGGCCGATCAACCCTTCGTCCGCGCCGAGATGTCGGCTTCCGATGCGCTCGCGCTGTTCGCCGACCAGCCGTACAAGTGCGAGATCATCGAGCGGGTCTCGTCCGGCGCGGCCGACAACGACGACAGTGCCGAGATCGGTCGCGGCGAGACGATCACGGTGTATCGAAACACGCCGGAGTTCGTCGATCTGTGCCGCGGACCGCACGTTCCGTCCACCGGCCGGCTCGGGCCGTTCAAGCTGATGAAGGTGGCCGGTGCATACTGGCGAGGCAACGAGAAGGCGCCGATGCTGCAGCGCATCTACGGAACGGCCTTCGAGAACAAGGCTGCGCTCGACGAGCACCTCCACCGGCTGGCGGAGGCCGAGCGGCGCGATCACCGCAAGTTGGCCGTCGAGCTCGACCTGCTCAGCTTCCCCCACGAGCTCGGCGCCGGTCTGGCGGTGTGGCACCCGAAGGGGGCCACGGTTCGCAAGCTGATGGAGGACTACAGCCGCGACCGCCACGCGAACGGCGGCTACCAGTTCGTGTTCACCCCGCACCTCGCCAACGCCACCTTGTTCCAGACGTCGGGTCACCTCGACTTCTACAAAGACGGCATGTACCCGCCGATGGAGATGGACAACGGCACGTACTACCCGAAGCCGATGAACTGCCCGATGCACTGCCTCGTCTTTCGCGGGCGCCAACGCAGCTACCGAGAGCTGCCGCTGAGGCTGTACGAGCTGGGCACGGTGTACCGCTACGAGCGGGCCGGCACGTTGCACGGCCTCATGCGCATCCGCGGTTTCACGCAGGACGACAGCCACATCTTCTGCACAGAAGACCAGGCAGCCGACGAGATCGCCTCGTTGCTCGACTTCGTCATGAGCGTGCTGAGGGCCTTCGGCTTCCACGACTTCACCGCCAACCTGTCGACCAAGGATCCCGCCAAGCACGTGGGCAGTGACCAGGCTTGGGACGCGGCGACAGAGGCGTTGCGGGCTGCACTCGAGAAGTACGGACTGCCGTACAAGATCAAAGAGGGCGACGCTGCCTTCTACGGCCCGAAGATCGACATCGACGTCCGCGACGCGATCGGGCGCACCTGGCAGCTCAGCACGATTCAGTACGACTTCAACCTGCCCGAGCGCTTCGAGCTCGAATACGTCGGCGCCGACAACGCGCGGCACCGCCCGATCATGCTCCATCGCGCCTTGTTCGGCTCGGTGGAGCGTTTCTTCGGTGTGCTGCTCGAGCACTACGCGGGCGCCTTCCCCTCATGGATGGCGCCGTTGCAGGCACGCGTCCTGCCCGTCGCCGCGGCGCACGAGGAGTACGCGAAGCAGGTCGTGGCCCATCTGCGCTCCGAGGGACTGCGCGTCGACGTGGTCGACGCGTCCGATCAGCTCGGCAAGCGGATCCGTTCGGCGAAGCTCGACAAGATCCCATACGTGCTCGTGGTCGGCGACGACGACGTCGCGGCGACGACGCTCGGTGTGAACCCGCGAGGCGGCGAAGTCGAGCGGGGCGTGCCACTGCACTAGTT
>VFMC01000496.1 GCA_006515795.1 Acidimicrobiaceae bacterium
TTACCGCCGACTATGTCGAGGGCGTTTCGTCCGTCTACACGCCGACGCTCGTTTTCGGCGGCACCGGCGGCGCACATTTCTCGGTTACGTCGACCAACAGGCTGCTCAGCGACACACGGTTCCTGTTCGCGGTGACCGTGGATACCGCTCTCACCGCCCAGGCCGGAGATGCCTACACGGCGTCGGTCGACCTGGCCCGAGACTATTCCCTCAACGCGCAGGCGGCGCCGGCCACCTTCGGCGGCACGGTCGACAACGTATCGCCGCTTCCCCCGACGGTCGCTTTCGCCGGCGGCTCCCCCAATGTGAAGGCCGGTCTCGTTCAGTTCTCCCTGAGCTTCACGGAGCCGCTCACCTCCTCCGTGACGCCGGCGCCGCAGATCGGCGGCACCGGGGCCAGCTTCTTCTCGCCGATCACGTTCCTCTCGCGTGACGGGGCCTCGCAGGTCTTCACCTATTCGACGAACGTGACCGGGACTACGCCGCTGCCCGGCTCCAGCTACACCCTCACTGTCCCGAAGGCGACGGTCGTCGATCGAGCAGTCAACACGCAGTTGGCTCCCGACAAGACCGTCGACGGCATCGTCGATACCGTCAATCCCGACGTGGCCTTGACCTACAGCAAGGAGCAGACGGCCGTCTCCTCGGGCGCCCTGACCATCACGGCCTCCTTCAACGAAGACATCACGAACAGCATTCCGCTCATCGCGATCGACCGGCCTGGCACGGGCGGCGATATCGCAGCCACGTCCATGTCGCCCGTCGCCGGCAATCTCAGGCTCTGGACCTACAGTTACCTGGTCGCGGTGCGGAGTGGTTCGGCCATCCAGGATGGACCCACCACGGCAACGGTGACCGCCTCTCGGGACCTGTCCTCCAACGAAAACCGACCCGCCACGAACAATGTCTTCATCGTCGACACGTTGCCGTTGGCGGTAGCGCTGAGCTACGGCGGCGAACTCGGCTACATCGTCACGTCGACCCCCGTCGCCATCGTTGGCGTGGGACGGTTGAGCATCACCGCAACGTTCTCGGAGGACGTCCGAAACAGCACGCCGGTCCTCAGGATCGACCGTTCGAGCACCGGCAACGACCTTTCGTCGACGGCGATGTCAGCGTCGTCCAGCCCACGAGTGTGGACGGCGAGCTGGGATGTGACCCGCCAGAACGGCACGACGGTTCTCGACGGGCGAGCGGCCATGTTCGTCACGAGTGCCACGGATCTCGCCGGCAACCTCAATCAGGCTCCGACAAACAGCACGGTCGACGTGGACACGACGGCCCCGCCACTCACGCTGACGGTTCACCAGAATGACCCCGGAACCACCGACACGGTCACGGGAACCACCGAGAGCACCGCAACGGTCCGAGTGTTTTCAACTCATCGGACGGATGGCTCGCCCACCGGGCTGCTCTCGACAGTCCCCAACGCCGGCCCCTACGGCGTCAACATCGGGGACAACGGCAACGGCCTGG
>VFMC01000497.1 GCA_006515795.1 Acidimicrobiaceae bacterium
GGGTGACCGGTCGTGAAGCACGTCCCACGTCACCTGATGCCCGGCAAGGAGCGCGTCGGCGGCATATCGACGAAGGTCGGCATCTTCGGTGACGTCGTCGGGTCCTGCCGAGCGCGACTCGGGAAGGACCCGCAGAAAGGTGAGCGGCAAGCCGAACGACACCGCGAGATCGGTGGCCATCCGAGCTTCCGGCACGCTCGCGGCTGAACCATCTACGAAGGCGACGATCTCGCTCCATCGGCCCGACGATCGGTGGCGGGCGCCGACCAGGGCGATTGGTCGACGGACGCGACACAGAACCTCGCTGCTCACCGGGTGGAGCACGGCTTCGCGCATGGTGCCGGCTGCGCTCGACGACATGCACAGCAGCGACCCGGGAGTCCTGTCGGCGTATCCGCAAAGGTCTTGCGACGTGCCTCCACGTAGCGGCAGGACCCGGATCTCGACGGCGATGTCGGTGATCGAGTCGACAGCGTCGATGAGCGCGCGACGGGCGTCACGATGGGGCTCCTCGACGGCCACGACCGTCAGCCGGGCGTTGGCCAGCCGGGCGAGCTCAGCGGCCGGGGCAAGCGCGCGATGGTTGGCGTGCCCCGGATCGATCGCATCGCACTGGGTCCGGCGTTCATCGATGACCTCCGTTCGCCCCACATCGTGGTGCACCGACTACCTTGGACGTGTCGTCCAGTCGCGACGTTCAAGGACGACAGCACCCGGCTCAGCGGAGGTGGAGATGAAGGACCCCGAGATCGCGGCTGCCCCAACCGCAGTGGAGAGCAGGTTCGGGGTGACGTCGGCACGCGTGCGGGCGGCCGGGCTCGTTCGCCGGCTCGGGCACGCGTTCGTGGGCCACGACGGTTCCGACGACCTGTTCGAGGCCTTGAGCGGTGCGGTCGCCCCGGTGATCGAGAGACTCGAGGCCGGTCCGGTACGCAACCGTGCCCTGCTGACCGGCGGCGCCATGGGTGGCTTTTCGTTGTTCGGCGATCCGCCGGCCGACGGCGACCGGTTGTCGCACTTCCCCGATTGTGTGGTGTCCGGCTCGGCTAACCCGATGGGCATGGCAATCGCAGTGCGCTGCGAGAACGCCGAGGCAGTGGCCGACGTCGTGCTTGGCGCAGCGTTCGAGGGAGCGCCAGGGCGCGCCCACGGCGGCGTGGTCGCGGCGATCTTCGACGACGTGATGGGCTACCAGCTGTCGATCCTGAAGGTGCCAGGCTTCACCGGCCGGATGACCGTCACCTACCGGGCGCCGACACCGATCGGCGCGCCGCTGGTGTTCCGGGCCAGGCTCGACGGGCGTGAGGATCGAAAGCTGCACGTGTCCGCCACAGCGCACACTTCCGACGGACATGAGCTGATCGCCGAGGCAACGGCGACGTTCATCATCATCCCGATCGAGCGGTTCGCCCCCGCGCCGCCCGAGGCATCGACATGAGCGAGGCGTTCACCAACCCGATCCGACCTCTCCCGCAGGACATGGCCTCCAGGATCGACCTCGCCGCCCAGGTGTTCGCCGACAACGGACTCGACGCAACCCGCATCGATGACCTTGCCAAGGCAACTGGCATCCCGCGGGCGACTCTCTACTACTACTTCCCCGGCAAGGAGCACATCCTCGCCCACCTGCTGTCGCTGACGTTGCGCCAGATGACCGCGAAGCTCGCCGCCGCTGCGGCAGAACCGGGCACCGGGCGGGAGCGCCTGGCGCGCCTGGCGCGCGAGCACCTCGTGTTCATCGGCGCTCACGGTCCCACCTATCGGCTCCTGTTCGCCGAGCTCGGGCGCGCTGCATCACTCGTCGACATCGCCGCAGGGGTCGACCTGGCGATCGTGTCGCCGATCCGCCAGGCCCTGCGTGACGGCCAGGACGACGGGTCGCTCGATGTTGCCGACATGAGCGCTGCCGCGGCGGTCGTGTACGGCGCTGTGCTCGTCACCGGCATGCAACACCTCCTGGTCGGAGGTGATCGCGATCAGGTGATCATGCGCGGGATCGGCACGCCGATCGCACGCCGAGGCAGGCGATCGTGACGATGCCGGCGCCCGCGTCGCTGGAGCTCTCCCACCGCGAACGGCTCGTCATCATCAGCGGATTGATGACAGGCCTGCTGCTCGCCGCCCTCGACCAGACGATCGTGTCCACCGCGCTGCCCACCATCGTCGGCGAGTTCGGCGGGATCGATCACCTGTCATGGGTGGTCACGGCCTATCTGCTCGCGTCCACCGCGAGCATGCCCCTGTACGGAAAGATCTCCGACCTCTACGGTCGCAAGAAGGTGTACCAGTCGGCGATCGTGATCTTCCTCGTGGCGTCGGCGCTGTGCGGGCTGTCCCAGACCCTCACTCAGCTCATCGCCTTTCGCGCCCTGCAGGGAATCGGCGGCGGTGGGCTGATGTCACTCACGTTCACCATCGTCGGCGACATCGTGCCGCCCCGCGAGCGGGGTCGCTACACCGGCTACCTGAGCGGCACGTTCGCGTTGGCCAGCGTCGTCGGGCCGCTCGTCGGTGGCTTCCTCACCGACAGCTTCTCGTGGAGGTGGGTCTTCTACGTGAACCTGCCGCTGGGCATTGCCGCACTCGTCGTCACCGGCATCGTCCTGCGCCTCCCGTTTCACCGCGCCCGCCACAACCTCGACCTCGTCGGAGCTGCACTGCTCGTCACGTCGGTGACGTCGTGCCTGCTGGCCATGGTCTGGGCAAGCGGCGAAGACGGCTGGGGCGCCCCGCTCACCGTCGGTCTCTACGCCGCGGCGATCGTCGGCGCGGTGTCGTTCGTGTGGTGGGAGCGACACGTCGACGAGCCGGTGCTCCCCCTGCGCATGTTCGAACGACCAGGCTTCACCCCGGCTGTCGCGATCGCGTTCCTCGCCGGTGCGGCAATGTTCGGAGCGATGGTGTTCCTACCCGTTTTCCTCCAGGGGGTGCAGGGAAGCGCCGCCACGAACGCCGGGCTGCTGCTGCTCCCGCTGATGATGGCGATGATGGTCTCCTCGCTGGTCACCGGCAAGCTCACCACCCGCAACGGGCGCTACCGGATCTACCCGATCATCGGCACCACCGTCGCAGCCGCAGGGCTGGGGCTGCTGTCGACGATGGGACCCGACACCCCGCGCACCGCGTCGGCAGCATGGATGGTCGTGCTCGGCGCCGGGATCGGCACCGCGCTACCGGTGCTCACGCTCACCGTGCAGAACACGGTCGAGACACGCGATCTGGGTGCCGGCACGGCGTCGGTGAACTTCTTCCGGACGCTCGGCGGCACACTCGGCATCGCCGTGTTCGGCACGCTGCTGAGCCACCGACTGGCCGTCGGGCTCGAGCACCGGCTCGCCGGGGTCGAGCTGCCGGCCGGCGCCACGGTTGACACGCTGGCCCAGAGCCCGACGGCGATCG